>NZ_RKHQ01000002.1:900000-1093687 GCF_003751805.1 Salana multivorans
GAGCGCGCCGGCGTGGCCGGCGTCGATGGCTCCCCGCATCGCGTGCACGAGGACGGGCGCCTCGACCTCGTCGAGCGTCGTCGGGAGCGTGAGGCCGGCGTCCTCGGACTCCTCGTTCACGACGGCGGGGACGCCGTGGTGCGTCGGGAGCTGAGGGGTGCCCGCCGGGGTGCCGGCGGGCAGGTTCCAGGTGAACAGGGCGGACGGTTCCATGACGCCTCCCGGTGTCGTGGTCGGGTGCTGGGCACCCGCGTCCTCGCCGACGGGGTCGGTCGAGGGGCGGACGAGTTCTGTCGTGGTCAACGCATCGGGGGCACCCGCCATTCCCGCGTGCGCTCCCGCTCGCGCGGAGGGCCGCGGCCGTCCGCGTGAGCGCGGACGAGGGGTGTCCGGGTGCCATAATGGACGGCCGGTCCACCCGGCGGCGAGGAGGCGTGCGTGACCGATCCCGAGCACGATGACACCGCGCTGGGCGCACAGCTCGCCCTCGAGCAGGGTGTCGTCGACGAGGTGTACGGCCGGTTGGACGACCTGCGCGGCCAGGCCGCGTCGAGCCTCGCGCAGGTGCGCGCGACGCGGGCCGAGGGCACCCACCAGGCGCGGTCCGAGCGCGACTCGTTCGCCGCGATGTACGCGGACCGGCTCGCCACCTACGACGCCGTCGAGCACAAGCTCGTCTTCGGGCGCCTCGACCTGGCGCCCGGGTCGACGGACGCGGCGGACGGCGACGACGCGTCGCGCGGACCGCGTTACGTCGGCCGCGTCGGCCTCTCGGACACCGAGCACACGCCGATCCTCACGGACTGGCGTGCGCCGGCGGCCCGCCCGTTCTACCAGGCGACGGCCGCGCACCCGGCCGGCGTCGTGCGCCGGCGGCACCTGACCACGCGGGATCGCCGCGTCGTCGGGATCGAGGACGACGTGCTGGACGCCGAGGCGCTCGACCCGGAGCACCGCAGCTCGCTGGCGGGCGAGGGTGCGCTCATGGCGGCGCTGGGCGAGCACCGCACCGGCCGGATGCAGGACATCGTCGCGACGATCCAGGCCGAACAGGACGAGATCATCCGGTCCGACGTCGAGGGCGTCCTGGTGGTCCAGGGCGGGCCGGGGACGGGCAAGACCGCCGTCGCGCTGCACCGCGCCGCCTACCTGCTCTACGCGCACCGCGAGCGGATGTCGCGCTCCGGCGTGCTGCTCGTCGGACCGTCCGACGCGTTCCTGCGCTACATCGAGAAGGTCCTCCCCGCGCTCGGTGAGACCGGCGTGGTGTCGACGACGATGTCGACGCTCCTGCCCGGCATCACGGCCACGGGGACGGAGTCCGACGCCGTCGCCCGGATCAAGGGACGACGCGGGTGGGGCGCGATCATCGCGCGCGCCGTGGCGGCGCGGCAGCGCGTGCCGGCGGAGCCGGTGCGGTTCCGGCTCGGCTCGGTCGACCTCGAGATCCGGCCCGACGACGTGGCCGCCGCCCGGACGCGGGCCCGGCGAGCGCACCAGTCGCACAACGCGGCGCGCGTGGTGTTCGTCCGGACGATGCTCCAGACGCTCGCGAAGCAGTACGCGCAGGAGACGGGCGCCGACCTCGCGGCCGAGGACGTCGCGGAGGTGGTCGAGGACCTGCGCAGCCACCGGGACGTGCGCGTCGCGCTCAACCTCGCCTGGTTCCCGCTCAGCGCGCAGGGCCTCGTCCGCGACCTGCTGACCAAGCCGCACCGGCTCGCCGAGGCCGCGCCCGGCATGTCGGCGCGCGACCGGCACCTGCTCCAGCGCGACGCCGACCACCCGTGGACGGTCGCCGACGTGCCGCTGCTGGACGAGGCGTGGGAGCTGATCGGCGACCCGATCGACCCCGAGCGTCAGGCAGCCGAGGTCGCGGCGGCACAGCAGGCGCGGGAGGAGCTCGAGTACGCCCGCTCGACGCTCGCGTCCTACCAGCCGGGCGGCAGCGGTCTGCCCGAGGTCACGGCCGAGCAGCTCGCCTCGCGCATGGCGGAGTCCGGCCCGCTCATGACGACGGCCGAGCGCGCGGCCGCCGACCGGTCGTGGACCTACGGTCACGTCGTGGTCGACGAGGCGCAGGAGCTGTCGCCGATGGCGTGGCGCAGCCTGCTGCGCCGGTGCCCGAGCCGGTCGTTCACCGTGGTGGGCGACACGGGCCAGACGTCGAGCGGCGCCGGCGCGCGCCGGTGGGCCGACGTGTTCGACGACCTCGACCGGTCCTGGCGACTCGCCCAGCTCACCATCAACTACCGCACGCCGCGCACCGTGATGGACGCCGCGACGGACGTGCTCCACGAGAGCCTGCGGCGCGAGGGGCTGCACCCGGACGTGGCGCCCGTGACCTCCGCCCGCGACGTCCCGGGCTCGCTGCGGATCGGGCGCGACCTGCCGAGCGCGGTGCGCGAGTCGCTCGAGCTGGGTGGGACGACGTGCGTCATCGCGCCGATCGACCAGGTGGACCGACTGCGGGCCGAGCTCGACGCGCCCGGCGTCGACCTCACCCGGCAGCTCGTCGTGCTCGATCCCGTCGAGGCGAAGGGGCTGGAGTTCGACGCGGTCGTGGCGATCGACGTCGCGCACCTCGGCCCGGGCGACGCCTACGTCGCGATGACCCGCACGACGCGCCGGCTCACGCTGCTCGGCGCGCTGCCCGACGGGCTCGACGTGCGCGACCTGCCGCACGACTGAGCGCCGCGGCCGGGACCTCCAGGGCGCCCGGGATCTCGTCGTGAGACGGATTTGGGTGCCTCCGCGCGGGAGGGGAGAATGGCCGGGTGCCACGCGCCCTCCTTCTCGAGAACATCCACCCGCTCGCCACGGACATCCTGACCGAGGCCGGCTACGACGTCGAGAACCGCAGGGGTGCTCTCGACGAGGAGGAGCTGATCGAGGCGCTCGACGGCGTCTCGCTGCTCGGGATCCGGTCGAAGACGCAGGTGAGCTCCGAGGTGCTGGCGCGCTCCGAGCTCGACGCCGTCGGCGCCTTCTGCATCGGGACGAACCAGATCGACCTCGCGGCCGCCGCCGAGCGCGGCGTCGCGGCGTTCAACGCGCCGTTCTCGAACACGCGCTCCGTCGTGGAGCTCGTGCTCGCCGAGATCATCGCGCTCAGCCGCCGGCTCACGGTGCAGAACTCCTCGCTCCACAAGGGCGTCTGGAACAAGTCGGCCGACGGCGCGCACGAGGTCCGCGGACGCACGCTCGGGATCGTTGGCTACGGCAACATCGGCACGCAGCTCTCGGTGGTCGCCGAGGCGCTCGGCATGAGCGTGATCTTCTACGACACCGCGGAGAAGCTCGCCCTGGGCAACGCCAAGCGGGTCGGCTCGCTCGACGACCTGCTGGGGCAGGCGGACGTCGTGACGCTGCACGTCGACGGCCGCCCCGGCAACGCCGGGATGTTCGGCGCCGCGCAGTTCGCCGCGATGCGTCCGGGCGCGCTGTTCCTCAACCTGTCCCGCGGCTTCCTCGTCGACTACGACGCGCTGCGCGAGCGCATCCTCGACCGCTCGCTCTCGGGTGCGGCCGTCGACGTGTTCCCGACCGAGCCGAAGTCGAAGGGTGACTCCTTCGACAGCGCGCTGCGCGGGCTCGACAACGTCATCCTCACGCCGCACGTCGGCGGCTCGACCGAGGAGGCGCAGCACGACATCGGCATCTTCGTGGCGAACAAGCTGCGCGACTACCAGGCGACCGGGGCGACGAACCTCTCCGTCAACCTGCCCGGTCTCGTGCTCGAGGCCCCGCGGCCGGGGGCGCACCGCGTGACGCTGCTGCACCGCAACGTCCCCGGCGTCATGGCTCAGCTCAACGAGGACCTCTCGCGCAGCGGCGCGAACGTCGAGTACCAGGTGCTCGGGACGCGCGGCCAGTTCGGCTACGCCGTCACCGACGTCGGCGGGGGCCTGTCCGCCGACTTGCTGAGCGAGCTCGAGGCGCTCCCGACGACGATCCGCGCGCGCGTCATCGAGATCGGCTGAGGCTCGGAGTTCAGTCCGCTTGGGCTGGGCGTTCGGGCCGCTGGGTCTCGGCGCTCTGGGAGCTGAGCCTCGGCGCTCGGGCGACGGAGCCGAGACGTTCGGGCGGTTGCGGCTGGGAGCTCAGGCGACGGGGTCGACGACCGCGACCTCGTCCGCCGACTCACCGAGCCGGTCGGCGCGCAGGCCGCTGATGGCGGCCTCGAAGTCCTCGAGCGTCGTGAAGCTCTGGTAGACCGAGGCGAAGCGCAGGTAGGCGATCTCGTCCAGCTCGCGCAGCGGCCCGAGGATCGCGAGACCGACGTCGTGCGCGTCGATCTCGGCCGACCCGGTGGCCCGCACCGTCTCCTCCACGCGCTGGGCGAGCAGGGCGAGCGAGTCGTCCGAGACCGGGCGTCCCTGGCAGGCCTTGCGGACACCCGCGACGACCTTGTCCCGGGAGAACGGCTCGACCACGCCGGAGCGCTTCACGACCGAGAGGCTCGTGGTCTCCACGGTGGTGAACCGGCGGCCGCACTCCGGGCACTGGCGCCGACGCCGGATCGAGGAGCCGTCCTCGCTCGTGCGTGAGTCGACGACTCGGGAGTCGGTGTGTCGGCAGTACGGGCAGTGCACCGCGAGAGTCCCTCCGATGGCGACCCCGCCCGAGGGCCGAGCGGGATGACCATTCTTCCACGGAGGACCCGGCGCGTCGGCGCCGTCCGCGACGAGCTCGGTCTAGAGGCCGTCCGCGGGGACGAGCAGCTCCTGCCCGACCTGGAGCTGCGAGCTCGTGAGCCCGTTCAGCTCCTCGAGGGCGGCGACGACATCACGCACGTCCCGCTCCCCCGCGATCCCGCTGGCGATGCTCCACAAGCTCTCGCCGGGGGCGACGTACACGGTCTCGTACGAGACGGGATCCACGGTCGACGTCGCGACCGCGCGCTCGGCCGACAGGGCGATGCCGAAGCCGAGGAGCGCGGCAAGCGTCACGACCACGATGCGCCCGCGACGGGTCAGCCGCATCCGGACCGACCCGTTCGCCGGCTCCGACACGCGGCGCACGGTCCCGCGAGTCATCGCCGGACGGTTCATCACCATGGTGCTCATCTCGACACTCCTTCGAACTAGTGTGCGTCGTACGTCTGTTCGACACAGTAACCCATCGGCCCCGCGTTGTCGACACTCCGTTCGAACACGTGTCGCACGATCCGGTGTTCGATCGCCTACGCTTGACCTAGGCAGCAGCACACCATCGAGGTCTGACATCTATCCGTCGGGCGGTCGCCGGGGCAGCCGCCGCGGACGCTCGGACCGGACCGGGCGAGGAGGAGGAGACGGAACGATGGCACGAGACCCTCGGGTGCTCACCGTGCGGCAGCGCGCGGTGCTCGACGTGATCCGCCGCAGCATCACCGAGCGCGGTTACCCGCCGAGCATGCGCGAGATCGGCGAGGAGGTCGGGCTCGCCTCCCCCTCGAGCGTCAAGCACCAGCTCCAGCAGCTCGAGGACAAGGGGTACCTGCGTCGCGACCCGATGCGTCCGCGCGCCATGGAGGTCGTCGCCGAGGCGCCCATGGTGTCGGCGGTCCCCGGGCTCACGCCCCGCACCGACGCCGAGACCGCCGCCCAGGTCGCCCGCGCCGGGACGCCGCTGCGGCCGGCCGGGTTCACGCCCGACGCCGACGAGACCGGCGGCGACGTCGCCGCCGAGGCCGTCCGCCCCATCCTGCTGCCGGAGCCGCCGAACGCGGCGACCTCCTACGTCCCCCTCGTCGGCCGCATCGCTGCGGGCGGCCCGATCCTCGCGGAGCAGAGCGTCGAGGACGTGTTCGCGCTCCCGCGGCGGATCGTCGGCGACGGCGAGCTCTTCCTCCTCGAGGTCGTCGGTGAGTCGATGATCGAGGCTGCGATCTGCGACGGCGACTGGGTCGTCGTGCGTCAGCAGAACGTCGCCGAGAACGGCGAGATCGTCGCCGCGATGATCGACGGGGAGGCGACGGTCAAGACGTTCCGCCGCGGCCCCGACGGCGTGTGGCTCCTGCCCGCCAACTCCGCCTTCTCCCCCATCGACGGCACGCACGCCCAGATCCTCGGCCGCGTCGTCGCGGTCCTGCGTCGCGTCTAGCCGACCTGCTCCGGCCCGAGCCGGGCCGCGGGTGGTCGGCGCGGCTCCCGTGGCCATGTCCGGGCCGCATCGGCGCGGTCACCCGGCCGTGGCCACCACCGGACCGCTTCACCAACACCAGCCGGACCGAGCGTGGCCAGGGCGATCACCGTGGCTACGTCCGGGCCGTATCGGCGCGGTCACCCGGCTCACAGGTGGCCACGGTCCTGAACTTGTGGCGGCGGCAGCGATCCGGCCCTCCGGGGGGGGCATCGCGGTCGCGGTGGCCACCACCGGACCGCTTCACCAACACCAGCCGGACCAGCGGTGGTCAGCGCGGCCCCCGTGGCTACGTCCGGGCCGTATCGGCGGGGTCACCCGGTTCACAGGTGGCCACGGCCTAGCTCCAGTGGCGGCGGCAGCGGTTCGACCCTTCGGGGGGTCATGGCGGTCGCGGTGGCCACCACCGGACCGCCTCACCGACACCAGCCGGACCAGCGGTGGTCAGCGCGGCCCCCGTGGCCACGTCCGGGCCGCATCGACCCAGTCACCCGGTTCACGGGTGGCCACGGCCGCAGCAGTCGTCAGCAGGCGCATCCAGCGATCGCGGGTTCCAGTCGCGCGCCCGCCGGCCGGACCGCGCCGACCGACCGGATGCCAGCTAGAAGCCGAGGCTGCGGGCCGCCTCGCGCAGCGCGACCGCGCTCGCGTGGAGACGCTGCAGCTCGAACGAGCTCATCGGGATCCCGAGCCGCTCGACGGCCCCGCGCGCGTCGACGATCGTCGGCATCGACAGGCAGACGTCCCGGATGCCCAGGAGGTCGTCGTTGACGAGCGTCGAGACCGGCAGCACCCGGTGCTCGTTGCGCAGCACGGCCTCGATGATCCGCGTGACGGCGAGGCCGACGGCGTAGTTCGTCGCGCCCTTGCCCTCGATGATCTCGTAGGCGGCGTGGACGGTGTCGTACCCGATGCGCTCGCGCACGCTGTCCGTGAACAGCGGCCGACCGTCCGGCCCGAGCCACTCCAGCAGGGGCACGCCGCCGATGCTCGCGGAGCTCCAGATCGGGACCTCGCTGTCGCCGTGCTCGCCGAGCACGTACGCGTGCACGTTTTGCACCGCGACGCCGCACTCGCGCGAGATCTGGTAGCGCAGCCGGGAGGAGTCAAGGACGGTGCCGGAGCCGAAGATCTGGTGCGTCGGCAGGCCGGTGACCTTCTGGGCGGCGTACGTGACCACGTCGACCGGGTTGGTCACCATCATGTGGACGGCGTCCGGCGCGATGTCGACCAGCGTCGGCATCACCTTCTGCACGAGCCCGACCGTCTTGGCGGCCAGCTCCATCCGACTCTGGCCGGGATCCTGCTTCGCGCCGGCCGTGAAGACCACGATGTCCGCGTTGCGGCAGATCTCGATGTCGTCGCTGCCCTCGATCGTCGCCTGGTGCATGAACTCGGTGCCGTGGCCGATGTCGGCCGCCTCGGCGGTCACCTTGGCCCGGTTGACGTCGTAGAGGACGACGCGGCGCGCGGCGCCGCGGACGAGCGCGGCGTAGGCGAGAGTGGCGCCGACCGAGCCGGCTCCCACGATCGCGACGGTCTGGTACGGACGGGGCTCGATGCTCACTCCTCGATCCTAGAGGGCAGCACCGCCAGCCGCGCCAGAGCCGACCGCACGACGGTCGGGTCCGTGGTCGGCCACATCGGCGGGAGCGAGGCCCGCAGGAACGAGCCGTAGCGAGCCGTGGCGAGACGCGAGTCGAGCACCGCCACGACGCCGCGGTCCTGCGTCGAGCGCACGAGCCGCCCGACGCCCTGCGCCAGCAGCAGCGCCGCGTGCGGCACCGAGACGGACATGAACTCGTTGCGCCCGCGGCTGCGCGCCACGTCGCCGAGGGCCTGGATGACGGGGTCGTCCGGGCGCGGGAACGGGATGCGGTCGATGACGACGAGCCGGCTGGTCGCCCCCGGGACGTCGACGCCCTGCCAGAGCGAGAGCGTCCCGAACAGCGACACCTCGTGCCCCTCGCGGAAGGCGGCGACGAGCGCCGGAAGCGAGTCGTCGCCCTGGCACAGCACCGGTAGCCCGCTCGCCGCCCTGACCCACTCGGCGGCCACCTCGGCGGCGTGGCGCGAGGAGAACAGCCCGAGGACGCCGCCGCGCGAGGCGACGACGAGCTCGGTCAGCTCCGCGAGCATCTCCTCGCCGGGGGTGCGCCCCGGCGGCGGGAGGTGGGCGGCGACGTATCGGATCGCCTGGCTCGCGTAGTCGAACGGCGCGGGCACCTCCAGCGCGCGGTAGGTGTCGTCGCCGAACAGCCCCACCTCGCCGGCGGTCGTCGCGAACGACCCGCCGATCCGCAGCGTCGCCGACGTCAGGACGGCGGCGCGCTCGGCGAACAGGTTCTCGGCCAGCAGGCCGGCGACCTCCAGCGGCGCGATCCGCAGGCGTCGCGTGCCGTCGCGGTACTCCTCGCACCACAGCACGTCGCGCCGGTTCGCGACCGAGTCCGACAGCAGCCGGTCGGTGATCTCCAGGGCGATGGTGAGGGCGGAGCGCGCCATGACCAGACCGCCGTCGGGCGGCCCGCTCCCCTGGCCGGGCCCGGGCTTGGTGGCGGTGAGTCCCTCGCGGCAGGCCGCGCCGAGGAGCGTGACGATCTCCGCCAGCTCCGGGGTGAGCCCGTCGGGCAGCCGGCCAGGCGAGGTTCCGGTGAGGCCGACGGCCAGGCGCTCGATCGCCTCGTCGAGCTCCGGCAGGACGACGCCGCCGTGCCGGCGGACCAGCGACGCCGTGCGCAGGAGCGCCCCGACGGACAGCTCCGCCGTCGCGGCGGCTCGGGAGCGCGCGACGAGCTCGTGCGCTTCGTCGACGATGAGCGCGTCGTGCTCGGGCAGCACGCCGGGCGAGCCCGACGCGGCGATCCCGACCATCGCGTGGTTGGTCACGACGAGGTCGGCCTCGTGCGCCGCGACCTTCGCCCGCTCGGGGAAGCACTCGGCGAGCATGGGGCAGCGCGCTCCGAGGCAGTCCATCTTCGTCACCGACACCTGTCGCCACGCCCGGTCAGTCACGCCCGGCACGAGATCGTCGCGATCCCCGGTCGAGGTCTCCTCGGCCCAGGTCCGCAGCCGGACGACCTGGTCGCCGAGCGTCTCGTCGACGTCGCCGGCCGGGTGCTCGACCGGTGCCGGCAGGTCGAACAGCCCGCCGCCCGACTCCTCGGGGTAGCCGCCGGCAATCTTCTGCCGGCACAGGTAGTTGTGCCAGCCCTTGAGGACGGCGGCCTCGACGGGGCGCGGCAGCAGCGGCTCGAGCGCGTCGGCGACGAGCGGGAGGTCCTTGACGAGGATCTGCCGCTGCAGCGCGAGCGTCGCCGTCGAGACGACGACGCGCTCGCCGCGGGTCACCGCGCCCAGCACGGCGGGGACGAGGTAGGCGAACGACTTGCCCGTTCCGGTGCCGGCCTCGACGAGGAGTGGGACGCCGTCCTCCAGCGCGGTCGCCACCTCGCGCGCCATGGCGTGCTGTCCCTCGCGCCGCGCCCCGCCGAGGGCGGCGACGACGGCGTCCAGGGCCGCGTCGACCTGCCCCACGTCCGTCACCACCCGGTCAGCACCCGTCACGCGGTCAGTCGGCGCCGCGGACGTCGCCGTCGGCGGCCGACGCGTCGGCCTCCGCGGCGGCACCGGCGACGCCCGACACCCGCGCGACGGTCTGGATCGCGGCCGCCAGCGCGGCGTCGACCCGGGCGCGCAGGCGCGTGCCGTGCTCGAGGTGGTCGACGGCCAGCACCTCGCCCGTCGCGTGCGCCTGGCTGACGAGGTCGCCGCGCGTGTAGGGCACGACGACGTCGAGCTCGACCGCCGGTCGCGGCAGGAGCTCGGCGATGAGCTCGCGCAGCTCCTCGACGCCCTCACCGGTGAAGGCCGATACCGCGACGGTGTGCTCGGCGACGCCGGAGAGCCGGGCCAGGGCCTCGGGCGAGGCCAGGTCGGCCTTGTTGAGCACGAGCACCTCGGGGACCGAGCCGAGGTCGATGTCCGCGAGCACCTCGCGGACCGCGGCGATCTGGCTCTCGGGGTCGGGGTGCGCCGCATCGACGACGTGGAGCAGCAGGTGCGCGTCGTCGACCTCCTCGAGCGTCGAGCGGAACGCCTCGACGAGCTGGTGCGGCAGGGAGCGGACGAAGCCCACCGTGTCCGCGATCGTGTAGGTGCGCCCGTCCGGCGTCTCGGCTCGCCGGACCGTCGGGTCGAGCGTCGCGAACAGCGCGTTCTCGACGAGCACGCCAGCACCGGTGAGGCGGTTGAGCAGCGAGGACTTGCCGGCGTTGGTGTAGCCGGCGATCGCGACCTGCGGGATGGGTGAGGACAGGCGCTGGGCGCGCTTCGCCTCGCGGGCCGGGGTCATCGCCTTAAGCTCACGGCGCAGCTTCGCCATCCGGTTGCGGATGCGGCGACGGTCCAGCTCGATCTTCGTCTCACCGGGACCGCGCGAGCCCATGCCGGCGCCCGCGCCGCCCACCTGACCACCCGCCTGGCGGGACATCGACTCGCCCCAGCCGCGCAGGCGCGGCAGGAGGTACTCGAGCTGGGCGAGCTCGACCTGGGCCTTGCCCTCCCGGGACTTGGCGTGCTGGGCGAAGATGTCGAGGATGAGCGCGGTCCGGTCGACGACCTTGACCTTGACCACGTCCTCCAGCGCACGCCGCTGCGACGGAGCCAGCTCGCCGTCCACGACGACCGTGTCGGCGCCGGTGTCGGCCACGATGCCGGCGAGCTCCTGAGCTTTGCCCGTCCCGAGGTAGGTGCCGGGGTCGGGCAGCCGACGCCGCTGGAGCAGCCCGTCGAGCACCTGCGAGCCGGCCGTCTCGGCGAGCGCCGCCAGCTCGCGCAGCGAGATCTCCGCGCTCTCGGCGTCCGAGGCGTAGAGCCCGACGAGCACGACGCGCTCGAGGCGCAGCCGGCGGTACTCGACCTCGGTGACGTCGTCGAGCTCGGTGGACAGACCGGCGACGCGCCGCAGCGCCGAGCGCTCCTCGAGATCGAGCTGGTCCCCGTCGGCCTCGCTGTGCGACGCGTCCTCCATGAGGGCCGTCCCCGATCGAGCGAGGATGCGCTCGACGACGCGCCGGGCCTCCTGGGTCGCGCGCTCGTCGGCCTCCCGGGTCTCGGTCGGGCGGCCGGGGTCATCGGAGTACTGGGTCACGGTCCTCACTTCGTCGATCGGTGTGGGGCCGCGGATCGGGGACGTTCCCGGTGCCGCGGCGGTCCCACCATCGTCCCACGGGGGCCGGTCCGCTCCCAGGGAATTCTCGGTCAGCGAAGCCGGTTGGTGACGGCCGCGCATCTCACCCGACGGTGGACAGCTCTCGACGCCGACCCCGCAGTGGCGACGGGGTTCAGGCCGGCCGAGACGGGGTCTCCTTGCCGGCCCCGCCGATCCGGAGCATCCCGATCGCGAGCCCGATCCCCATGAAGACGATGCCGATCGTGTTGTGCTGGACGAGGGCGCGCCACGGGGCCGGCGTCGAGACGACGTCGAGCACCCGCTGGATGAACGCCGGGTCGAACGGACCGGTGTAGCGCCCGCCCGCGACCGTCCAGATGTCGCTGGCCATCGCCCCGACGAGCGCGAGCACCGCGGCCAGGAGCGAGATCACCACGAGGTAGAGCTTGGCGCCACCGCCCGGCTGACGCCGCGCGCCCCAGACGTAGAGCTGGAGCGCGATGGCGGGGATGAAGAAGGCGAGGAAGCCGACGACGACCCCCATCCGCCACACGAGCACCCAGGCCGCGACCGCGAGCGGGATGGTGAGGAGCGCCAGGAGGGCGCCGACGAGGGGACGGCCGCGGGGGGCGAGCGGCGCGTTCGAGCCGGGGGCCGTCACCCCGTACGGCGTCGCGCCGGGAATCGTGACACCGGGAACGGACGGGGGCGCGGGGACCGACACCCCGTAGCTCGGCTGCGACGGCGTCGTCGGCGCCCCGTACGAGGGGCCGGGCACCCCGTAGGAGGGACCGGGCGCGCCGTACGGCGCGGCGGGCGGCGCGGCCCCGTACGGAGCCGCCGGCCGGCCCGGCGCCGCCGGCGGGGCCGGGTACGGCGAGGGCTGCGCTCCGGGGGCTGGCGGCGGGGCCCCGGCCCCGCTCGGCGGAGTCCATCCCTGCGGCTGCTCGGTCACGTCGTCTCCCTGCTCTCGCGTGTGAGTGCCTAGGCTATCGGCGTGCACAGCGAACCCGAGCACTACTTCACCGCCCGGCCGGCCACACCCGAGGAGCTGCGCACCATCGACGTCCGGCTCGGCGGTCGCGATCTCGTCCTGCACACCGCCCCGGGCATCTTCTCCGCCGACCATCTCGACCACGCGACGAAGGTCCTCCTCGACACCGTCCCCACCCCGCCGCCGGACGGGACGTTCCTCGATCTCGGCTGCGGCTGGGGTCCGATCGCGCTGGCGCTCGGGCTGGCCTCGCCCGGAGCACGGGTCGTCGCGGTCGACGTCAACGAGCGCGCGCTCGCGCTCACGGCCGCCAACGCGGCGACCGCCGGCCTCACGAACGTCTCGGCGTCGCTGCCGGACGAGGTGGACGAGGACGAGCGGTTCGACCTCGTCTGGTCCAACCCGCCGATCCGGATCGGCAAGGAGGCGCTGCACCGGCTCCTGGCGCACTGGCTGCCACGGCTCACGCCGGACGGCGTCGCCTACCTCGTCGTGGGCAAGAACCTCGGCGCCGACTCGCTCGCCGCGTGGCTGTCGACCGAGCTGGGCGCACCGACCGACCGCCTGGCCAGCGTCAAGGGCTTCCGCGTCCTGGAGGTCCGTCGTCCGACCGCCGGCGACTGACCGGCGTCAGCCGAGCGTGACGGTTCCGACGAGCTCGGCCGGGCCGGTCAGCTCGACCTCGTCGTCCGCGGCGACGGCGACGCCGAGCGTCCCGCCCGGGACGTGGACGATCCAGCGGTCCGGTGCCCCCAGGCCCGCCCAGACGCGCGCCGCGACGGCGGCGGCGCAGGCGCCCGTCCCGCAGGACAGCGTCTCGCCGACGCCCCGCTCGTGCACCCGCATCCGCAGGACGCCGACCACCTCGCCGCCTGGACTCCCGTCACCGAGGCTCCCGTCGACGGCACCCTCGGCCGCGGCGGTCCCCGCGGGCGTCTCGCCGAGCACCTGGACGATCTCGACGTTCGTCCCCTCGTCCGGAACCGGCACGACCCGCGGGGCGCGCGTCAGGTCCGCGCCCGCGAGCTCCTCCGGCGTCGCGACCGCGATGACGACGTGCGGGTTCGGCATCGTGACGGACAGGCCCGGCCGCGCCCCGTCGAGGCCCGCGACCTCGACGACGGCGTCGCTGCCCCGGACGACCGCCTCGGCGCCGCCGGGCAGGCCGAACCGGCCCATCGCGACGGTGAGCCGGTCACCGTCGGCCAGCCGCACCCCGAGGACGCCGGCGCGGGTCCCCACCCGCAGCGTCTCCCCCGGCGCGAGCGTCGCGAGCCCCTCCGCGAGCAGGTACCGGACGAACACGCGCAGCCCGTTCCCGCACATCTGGGCGATCGAGCCGTCGGCGTTGCGGTAGTCCATGAACCACTCGGCGTCGCCATCGACCGTACCGCCGGAGGCGTCGGCCGCGAGCACCCGGTCCACGTCGGGATCGACGGCCCGCAGCGCCGCGGTCCGCACGGCCCGGACGACCCCGTCGGCCCCGATCCCGAACCGGCGATCGGCCACGGCGGCCACGGCGGAGGCGTCCAGCGCGAGCGCGGCGTCGGCGTCGGTGAGCAGCAGGAAGTCGTTGCCCGTGCCGTGACCCTTCGTCAGGGCCGGCCAGCCCGCCCACCGGGACGTCTCGCGTGCGTTCACGCGTCGAGGGTACGCGGCCGGGCCGATGGCGCCGGTGCGGTCAGCGCAGCCCAGGCCGCGAGCGCCTCCTCGACCTGGGTCTCCAGCCCGGCCTGGCCGTCGAGCCACACGATCCGGGGGTCGCGGCCGAACCAGCCGGTCTGCCGCCGCGCGACCTGGCGCGTCGCGATCGCCGTCGCCTCGATCGCCGCGGCGACGTCGAGCTCGCCGTCCAGGACCGCGAGCGCCTGCGCGTACCCGACGGCCCGGCTCGCCGTCACACCGGCCTCGAGCCCCGCCGCGCGCAGCCGCGCCGTCTCCTCGACGAGCCCCTCGGCGAACATCCGCGCGGCGCGGGCGGCGATCCGCTCGACCAGCACCTCCCGCGGAACACCGAGGGCGACCTGGAGCGCGGGGCGGGCGTAGGCGTACTGCGGCAGCGTCGCGGTGTACGGGCGGCCGGTCAGCTCGATCACCTCGAGCGCGCGGACGAGCCGCCGCGTGTTGCGCGAGCCGATCCGCTCGGCGGCCGCCGGGTCGAGCCGAACGAGTCGCTCGTGCAGCAGGCCGGGGCCCTCCTCGGCGCCGATCGCCTCCCAGCGCGCCCGCACGTCGGGGTCGGTGGCCGGGAAGTCGAGCACGTCGAGGACCGAGCGGAGGTAGAGGCCCGACCCGCCGGCGAGCACCGGGACGTTCCCGCGACGCCCGATCGCCGCCAGGGTCTCGGCGGCCGCGGTCTGGTACCAGGCGACCGAGGCGTCCTCGCGCACGTCGAGCACGTCGAGCAGGTGGTGCGGGACGCCGCCGCGCTCCTCGGGCGGGGTCTTGGCGGTCCCGATGTCCATCCCCCGGTAGACCTGCATGGCGTCGGCGTTGACGAGCTCGCCGCCGAGCCGCCGCGCGAGCTCGATCGCGAGCCGGCTCTTGCCGCTCGCCGTCGGCCCGACGACGGCGAGGACGGGCGGGGTGGTGGGCACGGTCCCCGAGCCTACCGAGGCTCCCCGGCCGGGTCGTCGCCCTGCGACCCGAGCGTCACGACGACGGGCAGGTGGTCCGAGAGCTGCCGCCCCCGGCGGCCGCGCAGGTCGCCGACGTCGGCGACCACCTCGACGTCGCGCACCGTCAGCCCGCGGACCAGGACGCCGTCGATCCGGGCGCGCGGCGTCCGGCCGGGACCGGCCGGGTAGGTCGGCGCGATCCCGACTTCGTCGAGGACGCCGGCCAGCGCCGCCCGGGCCGGGTCGCCGGGCCGGGCGTTGAGGTCGCCGGCCACGAGCCACCGCTGCTCGCCGTCGTGCCGGCCGAGGATCCGGGCGACGTTGCGCTCGCGCGCGGCCGCGTCGACGTCGAGATGGACGACGACGACGCGGGTGGTCAGGGGTCCGGGCTCCCCCGGCGCGCTCGTCGCGACGCGGGCGGACACCCACGCGCGCGGGTACGCCCACCACCAGCGGGAGCGACGACGCGGCTCGCGGTGGCTCTCGGCGTCGCCCGTCACCACGCCTGGCGCGACCAGCAGCGCGACGCCGGCCGCGCGACGCACGAGTCGAAGGCCGGCGGCCCGGGCGAGCCGTCGGGTGCGCCACCCGGCGAGCGGCCCGCGGGGGCACTCCTGCAGGCAGGCGACGTCGGGACGGGCGCGGCGCAGCTCCGCCGCGACGGCCGCCGTCCCGGCCCGCAGCCCCCAGACGTTCCACGTCACCACCCGCACTCCTCGAGTCTGCCCGACCTAGACTCGTGGGGTGGAGCGACCCTGGCAGCGATGGTGGCGAGGCGCTCGCGGCGCACGCCCCGGCGACCCGCCGCGCGACGCCCCACGCGAGCGCGCCGAGCCCGACGACGCGCCGGCGCCCGACGAGCGTCCGGCGGACCGCCCGCACCCGTCGCCCCAGGCGCGTCCGGCGCCGCAGCCACTCTCGGCGGAGGACGCCGACGCGACCGGTGACGCCGGCCAGCTCACCGATGCGACCCGCCCCCGCGCCGTGACGCACGAGCGTCTGGTCGCGGCCATGCGACGTCACGGCTACCACTACCTCGTCGACGAGCGCGGCGACCTGTGCGGGCTGTGGGGGTACCGGTTCTTCTCCTTCCACCTCGTTCGCGGCGCGATCCTCCAAGTGCGCGCCCGCTGGACGCGACAGGGCGACATCGAGCGGCTGTGGGAGCTGCTCGGGATCTGCGAGGGGTGGAACCGGCGCAACCCCTACCCCAAGTGCTACGTCCGCGTGCTCGACGACGGCCGCGTCCACGTCCTCACCGAGACCGCCGTGCCCGTCGCGGCCGGGCTCACCGACGCCCAGCTCGACCATCACCTCCAGGTGGGGCTGGCGGCCGGTACGGCGGTGTTCGACGACCTCGACCGGCGCTATCCCGACCCGGTCGCGTCGGGACCGGCGGCATGAGCACGCCGGACCAGCCCGGCGGCCGGCCGCGCGGCGGCAGCGGGACCAGCGGGAACGGCGGCGGGTCGCGCCGCGCCGGTCGCGGGTCCCGCGGGCCTGCCGGCCGGGGATCGGCGGTCGAGGACGTGACCCCGGAGCGCATCCGGGTGGCCGTCTCGACGCGCGGCGAGCTCGTGCGCGAGACCGAGGACGGTGCGACGGGTCGCAACGGCGGCTGGGCCTACGAGGCCTCGCTCGTCGGCACCGACGTCGTCGTGCGGCTCGCCTGGCCGCGGCTGCTGCCGCACGAGTCCCGGCGCGGGCTCCTGCAGCTGCTCAACGACTGGAACCGCGACCGCATCCTGCCGACCCTGCGGCTCTCGGAGCACACCGAGGGGCTGGGCGTCGTCGCGACGTTCACGGTCTCGGCCGTGCCCGGGATGACCCGGGAGCAGCTCGCCGAGGTGGTGGAGGTCGGCGTCGTGGCCGGCGCGGGGGCGCTCACCGCCCTCTCCTCGTCCGTCCCGCCCGCCACGCGGCCCGAGGACGACGCCGCCGACTGACGCGGCGACCGATCGACGCGTCCGCCGGACGTGAACGTGCCGCCGGACGCGGACGCTCAGCGCACGCGCAGCGTCGGCAGCCCGAGCGTGACCGGCCCGGCCGGCGCCGCGCTGCCCGCACCGCTCCCGTCACCGGCGCCGTGCGACGCGCCGCAGGAGTCCCCGCCCTCGCGGCGGGCCTGCCACGCGTCGCCGGAGCGGGTGCGCCGGACGGACGTCACCGCGCCGTCCGACATGAGGTGGTGCGGCGCCGCCCCGGTGATCCGGACCGTCACCATGTCGCCCGGGCGGGGGCGCTCGTCCTCGGGCAGGTCGCCGAGCCCGACGTGGACGAGCCGGTTGTCCGGCGCGCGACCCGAGATGCGCCCGGACGCGGCGTCCTTGCGGCCGTCGGTCTCGGCGACGAGGACCTCGAGCTCGCGGCCGACCTGCGCGGCGTTCTCCTCCGCGCTGATCCGCTCCTGGAGCGCGATGAGCCGCCCGTACCGCTCGGCGACGACCTCGGGCGGCACCTGGTCGGGCAGGTCGGACGCGGGCGTGCCCGGGCGCGGGGAGTACTGGAAGGTGAAGGCGGCGGAGAACCGGGACGCCTCGACCACGTCGAGCGTGTGCTGGAAGTCCTCCTCGGTCTCACCGGGGAAGCCGACGATGATGTCGGTCGTGATCGCGGCGTCGGGGATCGAGGCGCGGACGCGATCGAGGATGCCGAGGAACCGGGCGCTGCGGTAGCTGCGGCGCATCGAGCGCAGGACGGCGTCGGACCCCGACTGGAGCGGCATGTGGAGGCTCGGCATGACGGCTGGGGTCTCGGCCATCGCGGCGATGACGTCGTCGGTGAAGGCGGCCGGGTGCGGGCTGGTGAACCTGATCCGCTCGAGACCGTCGATCCGGCCGCACGCCCGCAGCAGGCGGGCGAACGCGTCACGCTCCCCGAACGAGACACCGTAGGAGTTGACGTTCTGGCCCAGGAGTGTCACCTCGATGGCGCCGTCGCGGACGACCTGCTCGACCTCGGCGAGGATCTCCCCCGGCCGCCGGTCCCGCTCCTTGCCCCGCAGGTGCGGGACGATGCAGAAGGTGCACGTGTTGTTGCAGCCGACCGAGATCGAGACCCAGGCGGCGTAGACGCTCTCCCGGCGTGTCGGCAGCGTCGAGGGGAAGACCTGGAGCGACTCGTGGATCTCGACCTGCGCCTCGGCGTTGTGCCGGGCACGCTCGAGCAGGACGGGCAGGGCGTCGATGTTGTGCGTGCCGAACACGACGTCGACCCACGGCGCGCGCTTGATGATGCCCTCGCGGTCCTGCTGCGCCATGCAGCCGCCGACGGCGATCTGCAGGCCGGGCCGCTCGCGCTTGACGCCGGCGAGCCGACCGAGGTTGCCGTAGAGGCGGGTGGCCGCGTTCTCGCGGACCGCGCACGTGTTGATGACGACGACGTCGGCGCTCTCGGCGTCGGCGGCGACGTCGCTGCCCGCGCCGTCGGGGAACGCCGGGACCATGCCGGCGGCCTCGAGGAGGCCGGCCATGCGCTCGGAGTCGTGCACGTTCATCTGGCACCCGAGGGTGCGGATGACGTACGTGCGGGGCTCGGCGGCAAGGGCGGTCACGGGCCCAGATTCTACGGGCGTTGCACATTCGTTACCTCCATGCCGTCGTGAGCCGCGCCCATCTCGGGTTACCGTGCCCGGATGACGACCGAGCAGCCGACACCCGTTGCCGCCACCACCGACGCCGCGGCTCCCGGCGGACGCGCCGCGACCGGGACGCCCCTCGTCCACCTCGCCGGGGTGAACAAGCACTTCGGGGCGCTCCACGTGCTCAACGACATCGACCTCGACGTCGCGCGCGGTGAGGTCGTCGTCGTCATCGGCCCCTCGGGCTCGGGCAAGTCGACGCTGTGCCGCGCCATCAACCGGCTCGAGACGATCGACTCGGGCGTCATCGAGCTCGACGGCGAGCCGCTGCCGGCCGAGGGCAAGGCGCTCGCGCGGCTGCGCTCCGACGTCGGGATGGTCTTCCAGTCCTTCAACCTGTTCGCGCACAAGACGATCCTCGAGAACGTGACGCTCGGCCCGATCAAGGTGCGCCGGGTGAAGCCGCAGCAGGCCAAGGAGGAGGCGATGGCGCTCCTGGAGCGCGTCGGCGTCGCCAACCAGGCCGAGAAGATGCCCGCGCAGCTCTCCGGCGGTCAGCAGCAGCGCGTCGCCATCGCGCGGGCGCTCGCGATGAAGCCGAAGGTCATCCTGTTCGACGAGCCGACCTCGGCCCTCGACCCGGAGATGGTCAACGAGGTGCTCGACGTCATGATCTCCCTCGCCCGGGAGGGGATGACGATGATCGTCGTGACCCACGAGATGGGGTTCGCCCGCAAGGCGGCGGACCGCGTGGTGTTCATGTCGGACGGGCAGATCGTCGAGCAGGCCGACCCGGAGACGTTCTTCACCAACCCGCAGTCCGCCCGCGCCCGCGACTTCCTCGGCAAGATCCTCTCCCACTGACCGCCGAAACCACGACGCAACCTCGACGCAACCCGCAGGGGAAAGGAGCCGACGCAGACTGACACCACGACCTCCGGGCCGGCCCACCGGCCCGGTCGGCGGGTCATCGACCCGCACCGGCTGCGGGAACTTCCGGCAGCCACGGGGCCTAGCCCCCACCTCGCACACGAAGGAGCACAACGATGCGCAAGACTCGCGTGACGATCGCCGCACTCATCGCCGCGGCCGCGCTGGCCCTCGGGGCCTGCGCCAGCGACGGGGACGGAGGCGGCGGACAGTCCTCGGACGAGGCAACGGAGAGCACCGACACGGGCGGAGGCGCCGAGGAGACCCCGACCGACGACGCGGCCGGCGGCGGGAGCGCCGACGTCCTGTGCTCGGACGGCGGGACGGTCAAGATCGGCATCAAGTTCGACCAGCCGGGCCTCGGGTTCCAGGAGGGCTCCGACTACACCGGGTTCGACGTCGACGTCGCCCGCTACATCGCCGACCAGCTCGGGTGCGGTGACATCGAGTTCATCTCCTCCCCGTCCGCCCAGCGCGAGAACATGCTGCAGACCGGACAGGTCGACATGATCGTCGCGACGTACTCGATCACGGACGCCCGCAAGGAGGTCGTGGACTTCGCCGGACCGTACTTCGTCGCGGGGCAGGACCTGCTAGTCGCCGCCGACGACGACTCGATCAACGGCCCCGACGACCTCACCGGCAAGAACCTCTGCTCGGTGACCGGCTCGACGTCGGCCGAGCGGGTCAAGTCGGACTTCAACACCGAGGTCAACCTCGTCGAGCAGCCCGGCTACGCCGACTGCCTCACCTTCCTCGGCGGCAACGTCGACGCCGTGACGACGGACGACATCATCCTCGCCGGGCTCGCGGCCACGCCCGCGAACAAGGGCAAGTTCCGCGTCGTCGGCAACCCGTTCTCGGAGGAGAACTACGGGGTCGGCCTCCCCAAGGGCTCCACGGCCACGTGCGAGGCGATCAACGAGGCCATCACGTCGATGATCGACTCGGGCGAGTGGGAGAAGGCGGTGTCCTCGAACACCGACGGCACGGGCTACACGCCCAACGCCGACCTCAACCCGCCGACGCCCGCGGCCTGCAGCTGACCGACGCTCGTCCCGACCCCGGGTCGGCTCGCCCCGCGTGAGCCGGCTCGGGGTCCGTCAGCGACGACCGCGGTCGCGGCCGTCCCGTCCGACGGCGAGAGGAGCTTCCTGCCGTGAACCTGTTCGAACAGGCGTGGTACCTCATCACCACGTACAACGTGCCGGGGTCGTTCTGGGTCAACATCCAGCTCACGTTCTGGGCCGGCCTCGGCGCGCTGGTCATCGGGACCGTCATGGGCCTGATGCGCGTGGCACCGGTGTCGTCGCTCCAGTGGCTCGGCACCTCCTACGTCACGGTGTTCCGGAACATGCCGCTCACCGTCATCATGCTGCTGGGCATCCAGGCGATCTGGGGGCAGCTCAAGATCACGCTCGCGAGCGACTTCTACCTGAACTTCTTCGTCTACGCCGCCCTGGGGCTCGCGCTCTACCACGCGGCCTTCGTGTGCGAGGCGGTGCGCTCGGGGATCAACACCGTGCCGCTCGGGCAGGCGGAGGCGGCACGGGCGATCGGCCTGTCGTTCCTCCCCGCCGCCCGGATCGTGCTGCTGCCGCAGGCGTTCCGCGGGGCGATCGCCCCGCTCGGCAACGTCCTCATCGCCCTCATCAAGAACTCGACCGTCGCGGCCGCCGCGTCGGTGGCGACGGAGACCTCCAGCGTCATGAAGACGATGATCGACCAGAACGGGAACTCGGTGGTCCTCATCTTCCTGCTGTTCGCCATCGGCTACGTCATCCTGGTCGTCCCCGTCGGCGTCGTCACGACGGCCCTGTCCAGGCGTCTGGCGGTGGCCCGATGAGCGCGTCCGTCCTGTTCGACTCCCCCGGGCCGCGGGGGCGTCGCACCATCGCGATCCTCAACGGGGTCGGCGTCCTCCTCGCCCTCGTCGTCGTGGGCCTCGCGCTGTGGAAGTTCGGCCAGGAGGGCCAGCTCGAGGCGTCGCGGTGGACGTCGCTGCTCACCTCCAACGCGTGGACCAACTACTTCCTGCCCGGGCTGCGCTCCACGCTCCTCGCCGCGCTCTTCGCCGTCGTGCTCGCGCTCGCCTTCGGGCTGGCGTTCGGGCTCGGACGTCTCGCGCCGTACCGGGTGGTCCGGATGTTCGCGGGGGCGGTCGTGGAGTTCTTCCGCGCCGTGCCGGTCCTCATCATGATGATCGCGCTGTGGCTGGGCCTCGGGTACGCCAAGGTGTCGTTCATCCCGTCCACGCGGGTGCCGCTGGTCGCCGTCGTCGTCGCGCTCATGCTCTACAACGGGTCGATCATCGCGGAGCTGGTCCGCTCGGGCGTGCACGGGCTGCCGCGAGGACAGCGCGAGGCCGCGGCCTCGATCGGGATGACGCACAACCAGTCGCTCGCATACGTGCAGCTCCCGCAGGCGCTGCTGGCGATGCTGCCGTCGCTCGTGTCCCAGTTCGTCATCATCCTCAAGGACTCGGCGCTCGGGTACATCATCACGTTCAACGAGTTCCTGCAGCTCTCGCGGCAGTTCGGCGCGGCGAACGGCAACATGCTCCAGGCGCTCGTGCTGTGCGCCGTGGTGTTCATCGTCATCAACTGGCTGCTGACGAAGCTCGCCGACTGGGTGGCGCGACGCCTGTCGAGCCACACCTCGGGGCGGACGGCGCCCAGGACACCGCTGCCGGTCCAGCGGGCCGCCGACGAGGCCGCCGGCCCCTGAGCCCGGTGGCGACGGCTCCGACATCGGGGTGGATCGAGTCGCGATTGGCGATCCGGTCCACCCCACTGTCGGAGGGCGCACGAGTGGGCGGACTCGCCGTCGGCCACCGAGCCCAGCCGGCGCCGGGCTACTCCTCCTCGCCGAGGATCTCCGTCACGATCCGGTAGGCGGCTCCCGGCGCATGGCCCTTGCGGGCGAGCATCCCGACGAGCCGACGCACCCGGACCTCGTGCGGCAGGTGCGCGGACGACGGGGCTCGACGGCGGACGAGGTCGCGCGCGGCGGCGTCCTCGTCGTCCCGGTCGATCTCCTCCAGCGCCCGTTCGGCGACCTCGCGGTCGATGCCCCGGCGCGCCAGCTCCTGCGCGAGCGCCCGACGGGCCAGCCCGCGCTCCGTGTGCCGGGTGCGCACGAGCATCGCCGCGTACTCGGCGTCGTCGACCAGCCCGACCTCCTGGTACCGGTCGAGCACGCGCTCGGCGACGTCCTCGGGGACGCCCTTGCGGGCCATCGCCTCGGCGAGCTGGTGGCGCGAGCGCGGCGAGGAGGTGAGCAGTCGCAGCGCGATGGTACGGGCGACCTGCTCGGGATCGGGCTCGGCGTCGACCGCCGCGGCCCCCGTCTCGGGGGGCTCCTGGACCCAGCCGGGGGCTCGCCGCGGCCTGCGCGCGCGGCGAGCTCCCCGGTCCGTGGTCCGACCCGTGCGGTCCCCGGGGCTCGCGGGCTCCTCCCCCGCCATCGTCAGAAGTCGACGGGGGTGTCCTCGAGCTCGGACGCGTCGTCCGGAACCTTGACCCCGATGCCGAGCTTCGTCTTGATCTTCGTCTCGATCTCGTTCGCGAGCTCGGGGTTGTCGATGAGGAACTTGCGGGCGTTCTCCTTGCCCTGTCCGAGCTGGTCGCCCTCGTAGGTGTACCAGGCGCCGGACTTGCGGACGATGCCCTCCTCGACCCCGAGGTCGATGAGGCCGCCCTCGCGGGAGATGCCGTGGCCGTAGAGGATGTCGAACTCCGCCTGCTTGAAGGGCGGCGCCATCTTGTTCTTGACGACCTTGACGCGGGTGCGGTTCCCGACGGGCTCGCTGCCCTCCTTGAGGGTCTCGATCCGGCGCACGTCCAGACGCACCGAGGCGTAGAACTTGAGCGCCTTGCCGCCCGTGGTGGTCTCGGGCGAGCCGAAGAAGACGCCGATCTTCTCGCGGAGCTGGTTGATGAAGATCGCGGTGGTGCCGGACGCGGACAGCGCGCCCGTCAGCTTGCGCAGCGCCTGCGACATGAGTCGTGCCTGGAGGCCGACGTGGCTGTCCCCCATCTCGCCCTCGATCTCGGCCTTCGGCACGAGCGCCGCGACGGAGTCGATGACGATGATGTCGAGCGCGCCGGAGCGGATGAGGGAGTCGGCGATCTCGAGCGCCTGCTCACCCGTGTCCGGCTGGGACACGTACAGCACGTCCGTGTCGACGCCGAGCTTGCGGGCGTACTCCGGGTCGAGCGCGTGCTCGGCGTCGATGAACGCCGCGATCCCGCCCAGCTTCTGCGCGTTGGCGACGGCGTGGAGCGCCACCGTGGTCTTGCCGGAGCTCTCCGGGCCGTAGACCTCGATGATCCGGCCGCGCGGGAGACCGCCGATGCCGAGTGCGACGTCGAGCGCGATCGAGCTGGTCGGGATGACCGCGACGGGCGGGCGGGTGTCCTCGCCGAGACGCATGACGGAGCCCTTGCCGAAGCTCCGCTCGATCTGGCCGAGCGCCGCCTCGAGCGCCTTGAGCTTGTCGGGCTGGCCGCCCTTGCCGACGGCCGGACGGCCCTGACCTGCGGCCTGACGGCCCTGCTGAACTGCCATTCGTCTCTCCTGACGCTCGGGCCCTCGACGGGCCGTGACTCTCCTGGCCTCGGCCAGTGCCTCCCTCACCGGGAGGCCTGGAGGTGACGTTATGCCCGGCCACTGACATCGAGCGGCGGCGTTCCCCGATCCGTGGGGAGCGCGACCTCTCGGTCACCCGTGGACAACTCTAGGTCGTACGGGTGTTCGATCACAACGAGGCGCGCACGGCGTGTCGCGGTGCGTGTCGAGCGCGTCTCCACGCGACGGGCCGGCCGTCCGGCGCGAGGACCGGCGCACCACCCGGCGCGCGCCAACCGGCGTGCCCCACGCCCCCGCCGCGCACCACGATCCTGGGCGCACCGGCTGGGCGCACCGGCCGGGACCGCAGCCGGCGTCAGCGCCGCCGACCCGGCTTGGCCGCGCGGTGCAGCCACCGGACGGCGTCCGGCTGGTCGGTCGCGTCGCACAGCGCCTCCCACACCTCGCGCGGCGGGACGCCGGCGTCGAGCGCCTGCTGTGCCGTCCGCCCGTCGAGCGCGGACACGACGAGGTCGCCCGCCAGGCTGCGGGCGTAGCCCGGACCGAACACCTCGTCCATCACGGACCAGAACTCCGAGAGTCGCACGCCCCGACGCTACCGGGCACGGCGGACGCCCGGACCCACGCCGTGGGTCCGGGCGTCCGCTGCCGCTGCCGTCCAGCCCGGGACGGGCCGAGACGAGCCGGGAACGGCCACAGGCGCTCCGGGACCGCTCCGGCCGCGTCGCCCCCCGGCCGCTCCGGCCGCCGAAGCGGCCCCGAGCCGACCCCGGACCGCCTCGCCTCAGCCCTTGACCGCGCCCGCCGACATCCCGCGCACCAGGAACCGCTGGAGCCCGATGAACACCAGGATCGGGACGGTCATCGTGATGAACGCGCCGGCCGTGAGCAGCTCGGCGCCCTGCCCCTGGGTCCCGAGCAGCTGCTGGAGCTGGACGATCACCGTGGAGTTCGACGGGAGCAGGAACAGCTTCGCGATGAGCAGGTCGTTCCACACCCAGAGGAACTGCAGCGTCGCGAACGCCGCGATCGCCGGCATCGACATCGGGGCGACCAGCCGCCAGAACGTCTGGAAGTGGCTCGCCCCGTCGATCTTCGCGGACTCGACGATCGAGCCCGGAAGCGTCGCCATGTAGGTGCGCAGCGTGCTGATGCACAGCGGCATGGCGAAACCGGCATGCAGCAGCCACACCGCGACGAACTGCCCGGAGATGCCGAGCCCGTACGGACCGAACACGTTGAGCAGCGGCTGGAGCGCCACCTGGTTCGGCACGACCATGAGCGCGACGATGATGACGAACAGCGTCTCCTTCAGCGGGAAGTACGTGAAGGTGAAGGCGTACGCGGCGAAGGCGGCGAACATGACGGGCAGCACCGTCGCCGGGATCGACACCGCGAGGGTGTTGATGAAGCCCATCCCCATGTTCGAGCCAGAGATGACGCCGGAGTAGTTGTCCAGCGTCCAGCCCTGGTGGATCGGATCGGTGAAGACCGTCCACCACCCCGACGACGTCACGGCGTCCCGGCTGCGGAACGAGCTGATGAGCAGCGCGATCGTCGGCAGCGTCCACAGGAGCGCCAGCACGACCATGACGACGATCGACACCCAGCTCCGGCGCCGCCCGTCGCGCATGAAGCCCTTCTGCTTGTTGACCCTGACCTGCGGCGCAGTGACCGCGGCCGGCTTGGCGAGCGCGGTCATCGGGCCGCCTCCTTCCGGTAGGCGCGAACTTGGTACACGAGGATCGGGGTGACCAGGAGCAGGAGCACGACGACGATCGCCGACGCCCGCCCGGCCCGGCCCGCCGTGAACAGCTCGTCGAAGAACATGACCGCGATCACGTTCGTGTTGTTCTGGCCGTTGGTGAGCACGTAGATGATGTCGAACACCTTCATCACGAGGATGACCACCGTGATGAAGACGGTCAGGACGGTCCCCTTGATCTGCGGCACGATGACGCGGAAGAAGATCGCCCGCTCGTTCGCCCCGTCCAGCCGGGCAGCCTCGAGCGTCTCGTCCGGGACGTTCTTGATGGCCGAGGAGAGCAGGACCATCGCGAAACCCGTCTGCATCCAGATGAGGATGATCATCATGAGGAACGAGTTGAGCCGGCCCCCGCTCATGCGGATCCAGTCGTTCTCGGTCCCGAGGATCGCGTTGAGCACGCCGATGTTGGGGTTTGCGTCGTAGATCAGCTTTCCCCAGATCGTCGAGGCGGCGACGAACGAGATGGCCATCGGCAGGAAGATGAGGCTCTTGGAGTACTTCTCCCCGCCCGCCGACAGCCGGTCGGCGAACAGCGCGACGACGAGCCCGACCGCCACCGTGACGGCCGGCACGACGAGCAGCCACAGTGCGTTGTTCGTCAGCGCCGTCCAGAACGCCGGGTCGGCGAAGATGGCGCGGTAGTTGTCGAGGCCGACGTACGCGGTGCTCTTGTTGTTCGCGAAGCTGTAGTTGATCGTCTGCACGGTCGGGTACAGCAGCATCAGCCCGATCAGCGCGAACGCCGGCAGGAGGAACGCGTACGGGATGAGGCCCTGGGACGCCCGCTGCGGCAGCGACTCGATGAAGACGTTGATGCAGTAGAACAGCAGCGCCGAGCCGCCGATGCCCAGCACGATGCCGACCAGCGCCATGAGGATGCGGTTGTGGCCATACCACTCGGGGTGGTAGGCGAGCGACAGGAACCCGTTCCCGAGCACCCACCCCACCAGCACGACGCCGACCAGTCCCCACAGCGCGCGCAGCGGCCGGGCCGGCGACCCGCCCCGCCGCACGACCGGACGGTCGGGAGCCGCGACGGCCGTCATGACCCGTCTCCCTCGTCCTTCGCGCTGTCGTCGACGGGCCAGCTGTTCTGGATGTCCGTCGTCACCTGTTCCGCGGTCTTCGTGCCCTGGAGCCACTCGATCATGCCGTCCCAGAACGACCCGGCACCGACCGCATTGGGCATGAGGTCGGAGCCGTCGTACCGGAACACGTCGGCGCTCGCCGCGAACTCCGCCGTGGTGCGCGTGATCTCGTCCGGGTAGAGCGAGACGTCGAAGGTCGAGTGCGGGGACAGCCAGCCGCCCGCGGAGGCCCACGGCCCGCCGAACCGGTCCGAGGTGAGGAACCGCATGACCTCGATCGCGTCGGGGTCGTTCCCGTTCATGAGCGCGGCGAGGTCACCGCCGCCGAGCATCGGCTGACCCGTGTACTCGCCCTCGGCCGCCGGCGGGTAGATGAACAGGCCGACCTCCTCGTCGAGGTTCGCCTGGACGTCCTCCGGCAGGAACCCGGTGACGAAGTTCCCCTGGCGCTCGAGGTAGCACCCGGGCGGGTCGGCGAACGCCGGGAGCATCGCGTCGCCGAACGCCGTCGAGAGGATGCCGGAGCGTCCGCCCCGCACGTTGTTCGGGGCGTCGATCATCTCCCCGAGCGCGTCGAACGCGGCGACGACCCGCTCGTCGTTGAACGGGATGCGGTTGGTGACCCAGTCGTCGTAGACGTCGGGGCCCCACATCCGCAGCATGAGCTCCTCGATCCAGTCCGTCCCCGGCCACCCGGTGCCCTGACCGGACTCCCAGCCCATGCACCAGGCCGGCGTGCCGGTGGCGGAGATCTCCGCCGCGACCTCGGCCAGCTCGTCGAGGTTCGCCGGCGCCGTGTTCCAGCCACCGGCCTCGTAGGCAGCCTTCGGGTACCAGACGATGGACTTGACGGCCATCCGCATCGGCGCGCCGTAGACGCGGCCGTTGAGCCGGGCCGACTCGAGGAACCCCGGCAGCAGCGTGCGGTCGAGCTCGTCGTAGTCCAGGTAGGTGTCGATCGGCTCGACGTACCCCTGCTCCGCCAGCTCCAGCAGCCCGCCGGGCTGCGGGAAGATCGCGATGTCGGGCTGCTGGCCCGACGACGTGCGCAGTCGGATGAGGTTCGTGAAGTCCGAGTCCGGGTTGTACTCGATCCGGATGCCGGTCTCCGCCTCGAACTCCGCGAGCGACTCGCGGAAGGCGTCAGCCTCGGCGCCGCCGAACGCGCCCATGACCGTCACGACCTTGTCGCCGTCGGTCTCGGCGTTGTCCACGACGCTGCCGCCGCCCGCGGCTCCTCCTCCCCCGACCGCGTTGGGGTTCTGCAGACATCCCGCGAGCATCGTCGCCGCGATCGCGAACCCGCATCCCAGTGCGAGCCCCCGCCGTCTCGTTGTCGTCACCACTCGTCGACCTCCCTCTCCGGACGGGGCCCCGGGCGTCACTGCCCGGGACCGTGGTCGTGCGTCGCGCCGACCGCACGGTGGCGGAGGCCGCCGGGGCGGCTCGTCGACGACGTCGTCGACAAAGCGGACCACCGGTTGTGTCCTCCGTCGACCACGCTAGATCACGACGCCACCCGCGCCCAAACCCCCGGCGTGGATGTCGGTGGGTCGGCGCACAATGAACCCATGACCGCAGCGGCCACCGACGCCTCCCCCGCCACCGGGGCTCTCGCGCGCTTCAGCCGGCCGACCGCCCGCTGGTTCACGGAGTCGTTCGAGGCGCCGACGGCGGCCCAGGAGGGGGCGTGGGAGGCGATCGCCGACGGCGACCACGCGCTCGTCGTCGCGCCGACCGGCTCGGGCAAGACGCTCGCGGCCTTCCTCTGGTCGCTGGACCGGATCATCGCGCGGGGCGCCGCGGACGGCGTCGACGCGCGGGACGTCGCGTCCAGCGGGACGGGCGACGCGGCGGACACCGGCGCGGTCGACGTCGCACGCACGCGCGTCCTGTACGTCTCGCCGCTCAAGGCGCTCGCGGTCGACGTCGAGCGCAACCTGCGCTCCCCGCTCGTCGGGATCCGGCGCACGGCGCAGCTGCTCGGTCTCGACGTGCCCGACGTGCGCGTCGGCCTGCGCACGGGCGACACGCCGCCGGCCGAGCGACGCCGGCTCCTGACGAACCCGCCGGACATCCTCATCACGACGCCGGAGTCGCTCTTCCTGCTGCTGACGTCGCAGGGCCGCTCGGCACTCACCGGCATCGACACGGTCATCCTCGACGAGGTGCACGTCCTGGCGGACTCCAAGCGCGGTGCCCACCTCGCCCTCAGCCTCGAGCGGCTCGACGCTCTCCTGCCGGCGCCGGCCCAGCGGATCGGCCTCTCGGCGACGGTGCGGCCGGTCGAGACGGTGATGGAGTTCCTCTCCGGGGCGCGGCCGACCACGCGCGGCGGTCGCCCGACCCGGCTCGTCCAGCCGCCATCGCAGAAGGTGCTCCGGATCGACGTGGAGACGCCCGTCGCCGACCTCACGGAGCTGGCCGTGCCGCCGGCGAACCAGCCGGAGACGCTGCCCTCGCCGCAGCCGACCCGTCCCTCGGTCCTCCACCTCCCGGGGCCGTCGGACGAGGACCTGTCGGGGGTCGCGGCCGGCGCGACGGACAAGAGCCCCGACGTGCCGTCGGTCTGGCCGCACGTCGTCGACCAGCTCCTCGACCTCATCCTCACGCGCCGCACCACGCTCGTCTTCGCCAACTCGCGCCGGTCGGCCGAGCGGCTCACGGCTCGGCTCAACGAGGAGTGGCAGCGCCGCCGCGGCGAGGAGGAGCTGCCGGACACCGGGACGGTCTGGGCGGCACACCTGCCCGGCCAGTCGGGCACCTCGCTCGGGGCGAGCGAGGTCATCGCGCGCTCCCACCACGGCTCGATGAGCAAGGAGGAGCGGGCGCGCGTCGAGGATGAGCTCAAGCAGGGACTGCTGCCGGCCGTCGTCGCCACCAGCTCGCTGGAGCTCGGGATCGACATGGGCTCGATCGACCTCGTCGTGCAGATCGGGGCGCCGCCGTCGGTCGCGAGCGCGCTGCAGCGGATCGGCCGCGCCGGGCACCAGGTGGGCGTCCCGTCGCACGGCATCGTCGTCCCGACCCACCGCGCGGACCTGCTGCCGGCGGCCGTCGCGGCGATCCGGGCGCGGGCCGGCAAGATCGAGCACCTGCGCCCGCCCCGGGCGCCGCTCGACGTGCTCGCGCAGCAGATCGTCGCCATGCTCGCGGTGGAGGACTGGGACCGGGACGAGCTCGCCGACCTGGTCCGGCTCGCCACCCCGTTCCGCGACCTGGGTGACGCCGCCCTGGACGGCGTGCTGGACATGCTGGCCGGCAAGTACCCGGCCGAGGACTTCGCCTCGCTGCGCGCGCGGATCGTCTGGGACCGGGAGACCGGGGCGCTCACGGGGCGCCCGGGCGTGCAGCGGCTCGCCGTGACCTCGGGCGGGACCATCCCCGACCGCGGCCTGTTCGGCGTGTTCCTCGTGACGGGGGCCGAGGACGTCACGAGCCGCGGGGGTGGCAAGCGGGTCGGTGAGCTGGACGAGGAGATGGTGTTCGAGTCGCGCGCCGGCGACACGTTCACGCTGGGCACGAGCACGTGGCGGATCGAGCGGATCACCCCGGACCGGGTCCTCGTCTCCCCCGCGCCCGGTCAGCCGGGCCGGCTCCCGTTCTGGAAGGGGGACGCGCCGCCGCGCCCCGTCGAGCTGGGCGCCGAGCTCGGCCGGATGGTGCGCGAGATCTCGACCGACCCCGCCGGCCTGGACGCCGCGCTCGACTCGTGGGACCTCGCGGAGGACACGCGCGCGAACCTCGTCGCCTACCTGTCGGAGCAGCAGGACGCGACGGGGGCGCTGCCGACCGACCGCACCATCGTCGTGGAGCGGTTCCGGGACGACATCGGCGACTGGCGGATGGTCGTCCACTCCCCGTTCGGCTCGGGCATCCACGCGCCGTGGGCGCTGCTGCTCGGGGCCCGCCTGCGCGAACGGCTCGGCTCCGACGTCGGCGTCATGCACGCCGACGACGGCATCGTGCTGCGCCTGCCCGACGTCTCGGACGCAGGCGAGCAGTGGGGTCCGCCCGGGAGCCTCGCGGCGGCGCTCGGGCGGGGACAGGGCTCGTTCGGGGACGGCGCGAGCGCGGCCGGGGCCATCGCGGCGCGCGACCTCGTCGTCGACGCCGAGGACGTCCAGGGCGAGGTCGTCGCCGCGCTGGGCGGCTCCGCCCACTTCGCCGCGCGCTTCCGCGAGGCCGCGGCCCGCTCGCTCCTGCTCCCCCGGGCCAACCCGACCAAGCGCCAGCCGCTCTGGCAGCAGCGCCAGCGCGCGAGCCAGCTCCTGGCCGTCGCCTCGCGCTACCCGGACTTCCCGATCGTCCTCGAGGCGGTCCGCGAGTGCCTCCAGGACGACTTCGACACCCCGGGGCTCGAGGAGCTCATGCGGGCGATCGCGCGCCGGGAGGTGCGCGTCGTCGAGGTGACGACGCCGAGCCCCTCGCCGATGGCGCGCTCGCTGCTGTTCTCCTACGTCGGCCAGTTCCTCTACGACGGGGACGCCCCGCTGGCCGAGCGCCGCGCGGCGGCCCTCACCCTCGACCCGACGCTCCTCGCGGAGCTGCTCGGACAGAGCTCGACCGACCTCGCGGACCTGCTCGACCCCGCGGCCGTGCTCGCGGTCGAGGCCGAGGTGACCCGCCGACACGAGCGCTACCGGGTCAGGGACGTCGAACGGCTGGCTGATCTGCTCGCCACGCTCGGCCCGCTCCCGCTCACCGGGATCGTCGACCGCAGCTCGGTCGACGTCGTCCCGCTGCTGACCGAGCTGGTACGCGCGCGTCGCGCCATCGAGGTCCGGGTCGCCGGGGTCGCGCAGTGGGCGGCGGTCGAGGACGCCGGCCGGCTCCGCGACGCGCTGGGCGTCGCGCTCCCGACCGGCATCCCGGACACGTTCCTCGACCCGGTCGACGACCCGCTCGGCGACCTGCTGCGGCGACATGCCCGCACGCACGGTCCGTTCACCGCGGCCGAGGCGGCCACGCGGTTCGGGCTCGGCGTCGGTGCCGTCCGGCCCGTGCTCGAGGGGCTCGTGGCGGACGGCGTGCTGACGTCCGGACGGCTGCGCCCGCCGGACGCTCGGGTCACGGGTACCGGCGTCGGTCCCGCGACGGTCGCCGGTCGCGAGGCGACCGGCGACGTGACGAGGGTCGACGAGGGGGCCGAGATCGGCGCCCCGTCCGACCGGACCGGCGACGCGTCCGGCGAGAGCGTCGCGGCCGGCACCGGCGGGACGACGGACCTCGACGCCGCGACCCGCGGGGCGGGCGGCGGGATCGCGCCAGCGACCGATGACCACGTGGCGGACGTGGCGGACGTGGCGGACGTGGCGGACGTGGCCACGGTGCTCGCGACCGCGGCCGGCGTGGTCGAGTACTGCGACGTCGAGGTGCTGCGGCGCATGCGACGCCGGTCGCTGTCCGCCGCGCGCGCCGACGTCGAGGCCGTCTCCCCGGCCGTCCTCGGCACCTTCGCCCCGCGCTGGCACCAGGTCGGGCAGCTACGCGGGGTCGACGGGGTGGTGAGCGTCGTCGAGCAGCTCGCCGGCTACGGGATGGACCTCGCCGACCTGGAGACGTCGATCCTCCCGGCGCGCGTGCTCGACTACGCGCCGGCCATGCTCGACGAGCTGACGTCGGCCGGCGAGGTCATGTGGGTCGGACGCGACGCGCCGGGGTCCGGATCGGGCGGCGAGATCGTCCTCCTGCCGGCGGACACGGCGCAGCTCCTCGTGCCCGAGCCGCGGCCGACCGCGCACCAGCTCGCCCCCGCCGTCCTCGCCGCGCTCGGCGAGGGTGGGCGGTTCTTCCGCGACATCGTGGCGCGGGTCCGCGAGACCGAGGCGGCCGACGGCCGCCCCCAGCCGTCGGCCTCCGACGTCGAGGAGGCGCTCTGGGACGCCGTGTGGGCCGGGCTGGTCACGAACGACACGCTCGCCCCGGTCCGCGCGCTCGCCGGCTCGAGCCGTGCCCGGGCGCCGCGGACGACCGCGGCCGGGCGACCGCGCCGCCTGTCCCGCACCGCGCTGCTCAGCCCGTCGCTCACCGCCGGGACCGGCGCGGCGGGTCACGCGGCGCAGCAGCGGGTCGCGACACCGCCGACCGCGGCCGGTCGGTGGAGCCTCGTCCCGCCGCCCCACGGCGACGAGGCCGTCCGCCGGGCCGCGACGGTCGCCACGCTGCTCGAGCGCCACGGCGTCGTCCTGCGGACCATCGCGACGGCCGAGGGGCTCCCCGGCGGCTTCTCCGGCATCTACCCGACGCTCGCGGCGCTGGAGGACCGCGGCGTCGTGCGGCGGGGCTACCTCGTCGAGGGGCAGGGCGCCGCGCAGTTCGCGCTCGCCGACGTCGTGGACCGCCTCCGGGCCGATGCGCGGATGACCTCCGGCGCGCTCGTGCTCGCCGCCTGCGACCCGGCGAACCCCTATGGCGGGCTGCTCCCCTGGCCGACGGCCGACCGGTCCGCGGTGACGCCAGCGGAACCGGTGAGCGGCTCCCCGGCAGGAGCGGTCGCGGCACCGCCCGCGGGGGCCGCGGCGGAGCGCGGCCGGCCGCGCCGGGTCCCGGGCGCCGACGTCGTGCTCGTGGACGGCGAGCTGGTCGCCTTCCTCGAGCGCGGGGCGGGGAGCGTCCTCACGTTCTCCGGCGACGACGCGCGGCTCGCGGCGGCGGCCACCGCGCTCGCCGCCGCGGCCCCGACGCGGCACGGGGGCATGGCGGTACGCCGGGTCGATGGCGAGAACGCGCTCACGACCCAGGCCCCGATGCGTCGGCACCTCGTCGAGGCCGGCTTCGTCGCGTCGCCCGGCGGCCTCAAGATCGGGCGTCGGCGTGCCTGAGGGGGACGCCGTCGCGCGGACCGCCGCGCGCCTCACCCGCGCCCTGGCGGACGGACCGCTCGTCCGGGCGGAGCTGCGCTGGGGCGGCCTTGGCGACGTGGACCTGCTCGGTCGGCGCAGCCTCGGCACGGTCAGCTACGGCAAGCACCTGCTCACGCGGTTCGACGACGGCCAGACGCTCCGCAGCCACCTGCGGATGGACGGGATGTGGTACGTCGATCCCACGTCCCGGGCGGCCTCGCGCGACGGCGGTCCGGACACCCGGGCGGTCCTCGCGACGCGGGTCTGGACCTGCCGGGGTCGCCTGCTCGGCATGCTGGACCTCGTCCGCACGCGCGACGAGCCGCGCCTGCTCGCCCACCTCGGACCCGACCTCATGGCCGAGGACGCCGAGACCACGCTCGAGCCGGCCGTCCAGCGGATGGCCGCGGACCCCCGCGGCATCGGCGAGGTCCTGCTGGACCAGACCGTCGCCGCCGGCATCGGGACGATCTGGACCTCCGAGACGCTCTTCCGGCACGAGGTGTCACCGTGGCGACCGGCGGACCGGGTGGACGGGGCGGCGATCCTCATGACGGCCAGCCGGCTCATGCGCGCGTCGGCCGCGGCGCCGGCCGCTCCGGGAACACCGGGGTCGGTCCCGGCCGGCGTCTACGGGCGCGAGCACGCGCCGTGTCCACGCTGCGGGACCCCGGTCGCGCGTGGCATGGTCGGCCGGGCTCCCACCGCCCGGCGGGTGTTCTACTGCCCGACCTGCCAGCGCGTCTGATCGAGCGCGCCACAGGATCGCCGGCCGAGCACGTCGCAGGCGGGACCGACCGGCGCGCCGTTCATGTGTCCGTCCCTGCGCACCGCGGGAACGTCCGTCCGAGCGCGCCGTTCATGCGTCCGTCCCCCCGCACCGCGGGAACGCCCGTCCGCCTGCGCCGTTCATGTGTCCGTCCCTGCGCACCGCGGGAACGTCCGTCCGCCCGCGCCGCCGACACATCCGTCTCGGCGCGCCAGCTCCGGCACCGGCCGGGGACGACGATGCCCCCGGCCCCGCCTGGTGGCGGGACCGGGGGCATCGAGCGTCTGTCGTGCCGGTGGGGTCAGGCGACCCCGACGAGCGAGGCCGGCGTTCGCACCGACTCCTCGAGCTCGACCGGCACCGTGTCGGGGATGACCGCGCCCTCGGCGAGCGCGATCCGGTCGGAGACCTCCCGCAGGAGGGACCACAGCGGGATCGAGAGCGCGTCGCACACGGAGCTCAGCAGCTCCGAGGACGCCTCCTTCTGCCCGCGCTCGATCTCCGAGAGGTACCCGAGCGACACCCGGGCCTGTGCGGAGACCTCACGAAGCGTCTTGCCCTGAGCAAGGCGCACGTCACGAAGGACGTCGCCGAGCTCGCGCCGCAGGAGCACCATGCCTCGACCCTCCTTCGTCTCAGTCGTCGTCACACCGGGGCTCACCCGTCCGGGAACGGCCGGATGCCCCTCCGGTGCCTTACCGTACCGCGCACGTGTGGCGGCAGTGCGTCCGGGATGTGTCGAAGTCCGGGTTCCGGACGGTCGCTGTACCCGAGCGCCATACCGACCGCGCGGCTGCGTCATTGTTGTCATCACTGTGTGCAACGCGCGGAGGCCCCCGCGTGTTCCCCGGACGGCGTGACGGCCAGGCCGAGCGCGATCGCGAGCCCCGCGCTCGCCTCCCGCACGCTCCGGCGGCCGCCAGCGAGTCGCCAGGTGCGCGTCGCCGCGCCCGCGGGCGAGACCGCGGCGAGGCAGACCGTCCCGGCGTCGGCCCCGTCCGCCGACCCGGGCCCGGCGACGCCGGTGGTCGCCAGCGCGACGTCCACCCGGAGCAGCTCCCGCGCCCCCGTCGCCATCGCGAGGGCGACCTCCTCGCTCACGACACCGCGGTCCGCGACCAGGTCGGCCCCGACGCCGAGCAGCTCCTCCTTGAGGTCGACCGCGTAGGCGACGACGCCCCCGCGCAGGACACGGGAGGCACCCGGCACGTCGGCGACCCGCGCGGAGACGAGGCCGGCGGTCAGCGACTCGGCCGTGCCGAGGGTCCAGCCCCACCGGTCGAGGGCCGCGAGCAGCAGCGACGCGGCACCGGGTGACGGCGCGAGCGCGCGTCGCGCCGCGCCGTCGCGCGGCTCACCGGTCGTCATGGTTCCGCACGGTCCGGCGTCGAGCTCGTGCCCGGCGCGGTTGGCTCGGCCGGCGCGGTTGGCTCGTCCGCCGTGCCCGCCGTGCCCGGCTCAGCCGGTGCGGCCGAGGCGACCGCCTCGGACGGGTGCGAGAGCCGCCAGCCGCGCACGCAGTAGTCGACGCCGGTCCCGACGGTGACGGCGAGCGCGGCCCACAGCAGCACCCACGCGACCGTCAGCGGCACGGCCGGCGAGGCGAGGAACGAGGCCCACGGCACGAGGAACGCGACGATCGCCGCCATCTGCAGCACCGTCTTGACCTTCCCGCCCATCGACGCGGGGATGATCGACCGTCGCGCGAGGACCGCCCGGAGCACCGTGACGCCGAGCTCACGGACCGCGATGACGATGGTCACCCACCACGGGACCGGCCCGAGCACGGACAGCATGACGAAGGCGCCGAGCGTCAGCGCCTTGTCGGCGATCGGGTCGGCGAGCGTGCCGAACGGCGTCACCTGGTTGCGGGAGCGCGCGAGATGCCCGTCGAGCTGGTCGGTGAGGGCGGCGAGCAGGAACACCAGCAGCGCCGACCAGCGGCTCGCCACCCCACCCTGCACGAGCAGGACGACGAAGACGGGCACGAGGGCGAGCCTGGCCATCGTGAGAACATTGGGAAGGTTCCACACGCCCCAGGTCCGCGACGACCCAGCCCGGCTCCCTGACACGGACACAGCCTATAAGGACGCCCATGACTTCCCCCGCCGGCGACGCACCACGCTCCCGTCGGCGCGGGCCGAGGATCCTCGCGGCGGCCGCGACGCTGGTCGCCGCCGTCGTCGTCGGGCTCGGCGGGGCCGCGGCGGTCGACCTCGCCGCGGGCAGCGAGGCCGACCCGACTGGGAGCGGCACGGGAACCGGCACGACGGAGCCGACACCGAGCCCGGACGAGGCGACGTCGCCGACCACCGAGCCGACCCCGACGGACACGTCCCCGACGCCCACCATCCCGCCCGTCGAGCCCTCGACGTTCACCCTCGTGGCCGCCGGGGACGTCCTGCCGCACCCGACCGTGCTCCGGTTCGCCGCCGAGGCCGCGGCCGCCGAGGGGCGCAGCGGCTGGGACTTCTCCCCGCTGTGGGCCGCGATGGACCCGTGGGTCTCGGGCGCCGACCTCGCCCTGTGCCACCTCGAGGTCCCGCTCGTGCCGGACGGCGTCGAGCCCTCCGGTTACCCGCTGTTCGGCAGCCCGACGTCGCTCGCGACGGACCTCGCCGAGGCGGGTTGGGACGGCTGCTCGACGGCCTCCAACCACGCGGTCGACCGCGGCTGGACCGGAGTCGAGACGACGCTCGACGCGCTGGACGCCGCCGGTCTCGGCCACGCCGGCACGGCCAGGAGCGCCGAGGAGGCCGCCCAGCCACAGCTCTACGTGCTCGACCGGGGCGGCCGCACCGTCACGGTCGCGCAGATCGCCGCGACCTACGGGACCAACGGGATGCCCATCCCCGAGGACGCGCCGTGGAGCGTCCAGCTCATCGACGGCGCGGACCTCGTCGCGCGGGCGAGCGCCGCCCGCGAGGCCGGCGCCGATCTCGTCGTGGCGTCGATCCACTGGGGCACCGAGTACGCCGACGTCCCGGACGCGTCGCAGACCGCGCTGGCCGCGCAGCTCGCGGCCTCCGGCGTCGTCGACCTCGTCATCGGCAACCACCCGCACGTCCCGCAGCGGATCGAGCTGCTCGACGGCGGGCCCGACGGGGCGGGCATGTGGGTCGCCTACTCGCTCGGCAACTACATCTCGAACCAGGACGCGAAGTGCTGCCGCCCGCAGACCGGCACCGGGCTCCTGCTCTCGGCGCAGGTCGACGTGCCGGCCGCGGGCCCGGCGCACGTGTCGTCGGTCGAGTGGACCGCCGTGCCGGGCGACCGGGTCGGCGGCCAGCGGATCTACGCGCTCCCCGACCTCGAGGCGGGCCGGATCGACACGCCGCTGCTCACGCTGTCGAGCGACGAGCTGGCGCGGCGACGGCAGATGGTGCTCGACGTGGTGGGCGACCCCCCCGAGCGCACCGACCCGCCGCAGCCGACGGGCGAGCCGCCGACGGTCGTGCCGCGCAGCTAGGCCGTGCCTCCCGCCGTCGCCCGACCGCCTCGGCTGGTCGACGGACGGACGACGGCGCGTAGCCTGCCCCTGTGACGACCTCCGGTGCTCCGCTGCCCCAGCCGGCGGATGCCCGTCCGCTCCCGGCCGAGGAGCTCGCGCGCTGGTACGGCCCGTGGCAGCCGCTGACGCCGCGGACGATCGCCGCCTTCCTCGACGGGTTCGACCGCCCCTGGTGGATCGTCGGCGGCTGGGCGCTGGAGAAGGCGACGGGCTTCTCCCGGCCGCACGAGGACATGGACGTCTCGATCGCGCACGAGGACGCCGAGGCGCTGCGGCTGTTCCTCGCCGAGCGCGGCTGGACCACCTGGAACGCCGACAGCGGGTGGCTGCGCCCGTTCGACCACCGCTTCCCCGAGATCCGGCCCGACAGCGGGATCTGGGTCCGCGCGGACGCGCTCTCGCCGTGGGTGCTCGACGTGCCGCTGACCCCGGCCGGCTCGGGTCGCTGGGTGAACAAGCGCCTGCGGGAGCAGGAGCTGGACCTCGCCGAGATCACCTGGGTCGCCGACGACGGCCTGCGCTACCTGAACCCCGAGGCCGTGCTGCTCATGAAGCTGGCGCAGGTCCGGGGGAAGGACGTCGTCGACGCCGAGGCGACGATCCCGCTGCTCACCGCCGACCAGCGCGCGTGGCTCGCCGAGACCGTCACCCGGATCGACCCCGCCCATCCCTGGGCGGCGCTCGAGGGCTAGGACCGGTCTCCGGGCGGTCTCACGCCGGCCTCACCGCCCGGTGAGCGACCAGGCGTCCTCGCTGTCGGCGTCGTCGTCCCACGGGGCCGACTCCTCATACCCGGCGAGGTCGTCCGCGACGAGGTCGCGCGGGCGCGCGCCACCGTCGGCGACGGCCCCGGACACGGTCGGTCCGACACCGGGCACGTCCTCGCCGCGCAGCATCGCGAGCGCGCTCGGCAGCTCCTCGGGCGTCACGAGCACGTCGCGCGCCTTCGACCCCTCCGACGGCCCGACGATCTCGCGCGACTCCAGCAGGTCCATCAGGCGCCCGGCCTTGGCGAACCCGACGCGCAGCTTGCGCTGCAGCATCGAGGTCGACCCGAACTGGGTGGTGACGACGAGCTCGGCCGCCTGGAGCAGCAGCTCGAGGTCGTCGCCGATGTCCTCGTCCACCTGCTTCTTGGGCGCCACGACCGCGACGTCCTCGCGGTAGACGGGCTGGAGCTGGGACTTCACGTGCTCGACCACCGCGTGCACCTCGGACTCGTTGACCCACGCGCCCTGGACGCGCATCGGCTTGGCCGCGCCCATCGGCAGGAACAGCGCGTCACCCTGGCCGATCAGCTTCTCGGCGCCGGGCTGGTCGAGGACGACGCGCGAGTCGGCGAGCGAGGAGGTCGCGAACGCCAGCCGCGAGGGGACGTTCGCCTTGATGAGACCCGTGACGACATCGACGGACGGACGCTGCGTCGCGAGCACGAGGTGGATCCCGGCGGCGCGGGCGAGCTGGGTGATCCGCTGGATCGACGCCTCGACGTCGCGCGGCGCCACCATCATGAGGTCAGCGAGCTCGTCGACGACGACGAGGAGGTAGGGGTAGGGCGTGATGACCCGCTGGCTGCCCTCGGGCGGCTTGACCTTGCCGGCACGCACCGCCTTGTTGAAGTCGTTGATGTGCTTGAACCCGAACGCCGCGAGGTCGTCGTAGCGCGCGTCCATCTCCCGGACCACCCAGTCGAGCGCCTCGGCTGCCTTCTTGGGGCTCGTGATGATGGGCGTGATGAGGTGCGGGATGCCCTCGTACATGGTGAGCTCGACCCGCTTGGGGTCCACGAGGATCATCCGCACCTCCTCCGGGGTGGCGCGCATCATGATCGACGTGATCATCGAGTTGACGAAGCTCGACTTGCCGGCCCCGGTTGCTCCGGCGACGAGCAGGTGCGGCATCCGCGCGAGGTTCGCGACGACGTAGCCGCCCTCGACGTCCTTGCCGACGCCCATGATCATCGGGTGCTCGTCGCGCAGCGCGACGGAGGAGCGCAGCACGTCGCCGAGCGCGACCGTCTCGCGATCGGTGTTCGGGATCTCGATGCCGATCGCCGACTTGCCGGGGATCGGGCTGAGGATGCGCACGTCGGCGCTGGCGACCGCGTAGGCGATGTTCTTGCTCAGCGCCGTGACGCGCTCGACCTTCGTCCCGGGCGCGAGCTCCAGCTCGTACCGGGTGACGGTCGGACCGCGGCTGAACCCCGTCACCGTCGCGTCGACGCCGAACTGGTCGAGGACGTCCGTGAGCGCCTCGACGACGCGGTCGTTGGCGGCCGAGCGCTTCTTGTGCGGCGGTCCCTCGATGAGCAGGTGCGGGTCGGGCAGCGTGTAGGTGAGCGACGGGTCGAGGGTGAGCTGCTCGGCGCGCGGCGGCAGCGGCTTGGTCGGCGGTGCCTGGAGCTCGAGCGGCTCCGTGATCGCGTCCGGTTCCGGCATCGCCCGCGTCGGGGACGGCACGACGTCCGTCGCGTCCGGGTCGATCGCGGGATCGGCGACGGCAGCCGCCGGGGCGGCGGCCGCGCGGCCGGCGCGGGTCCCCCGGGGGCGCGGCACCACGGGCTGCGTCCCCTCCGGGTCCTCCCGCAGGTCGGGACGGTCGAACGGCTTGGTCGCGTCGGACTCATCGGCCGCCGCGACCTCGTCGGTCTCCTCGGCGCCACCGCGGCCGAACAGGCCGCGTCGACCGCGACGCTGTCGGGCGACCGCGGAGCGGGCCAGGTCGGCGTCGGGATCGTCGTCGCCCCGGAGAGCGTCGTCGCCGGCGCCCTCGTCGAGGTCGTCGATCCGCGGGCCGGCGATGCGATCGCCCAGCTCCGCCAGGCGCTCGGGGATCGCGCGCACGGGCGTCGCCGTCACGATGAGGAGGCCGAAGAACGCGAGCAGCACGAGGAACGGGATCGCGACGGCGACCGAGAGCGCGTCGCTCAGCGGGTTGGCCGCCAGCCAGCCGACGAGGCCGCCGGCGCGGCGCAGGCCGGCCCACGGGTCGGCGTCGCCGAAGCCGGGCAGCCCCTGGGAGATGGCGACCAGCCCGCTCACGGCGAACGTGATGACGGCGGTGCCGATGGTGATCCGGCCGGTCGCCGGACCGAGGTCCGGGCGGCGCATGAGGCGCACGGCGAGGAGGACGAGCGCGACGGGGACGAGGACGGCGAGGCGGCCGAGCAGGCCGGCGACGCCCATGTGCAGGTACTCCGCGACGGAACCGGTGACGCCGAACCACTCGCGGGCCGCCACCGCGATCCCGAGCGCGAGGAGGAGCAGCGCCAGGCCGTCGCGACGCAGGGCCGGGTCGATGTCCTTGGCACCGGAGCCGACCGCGCGGGCCGTGCCGCCGACGCCGCGAGCGATGCCCAGCCACGTGCCGCGGACCATCCGGACCGGCAGCGGCGGACGGGTCGGGGCCGCGGGCTGACGTCCCCGCGAGGAGGTCGACGCGCCGCGGGTGGCGTTCGAGCGGCCGGGGCTGGCCTTGGTCGCCGGCTTGGCCGGCTTCGTCGCCGTGCCGGTGGCGCGGGACGTCGTCGCGACGCGGTCCTTCGAGCCCGCGCGCTGCTGGGCGCGCGCGGCCGAGGCGGTGCGACCGGGGGACGGACGCTTCTCGGCCATGGGACCTCCTGCGGGTTGGGGACGACACGCGTTGCCCGTCAACTCAACCACGCGCGCGGCCCGAAACCCTACAGCGACACTCGAGGGTTCCGGGCGCGCGCGGTCATGCCCCTGCGCCGATGGTCGCCATGCCCCTCCGCCGGAAAGCGGGCTACCGGGTCATGCCTCCACCACCACGGGGATGATGATCGGACGACGCTTCAGCCGCGTCCCCGCCCAGCGCCCGACCACGCGGCGCATCACCTGCTGGAGCTGGTGGTTGTCGACGTTGCCCTCGCGCGCCGCCTCGGTCAACGCCTTGCGCACCTGCGGGACGATCTCCTCGAGCACGTCGCCGGACTCGGCCAGCCCGCGCGCATGGATCTGCGGCCCGGCGATGACGCTGCCGTCCTGCGCCGACACCACGGCGAACACCGAGATGAACCCCTCCTCCGAGAGGATCCGCCGGTCCTTGAGGTCGGCCTCGCCGATCTCCCCGACGCTCGACCCGTCGACGTACACGTACCCGCACGGGACGGCGCCGACGATGCGGGCGCGACCGTCGATGAGGTCGACCACCACGCCGTCCTCGGCCAGGATGACCCGCTCGGGGTCGACCCCCGTCCGGACGGCGAGCGCGCCGTTCGCCACGAGGTGGCGGATCTCGCCGTGCACCGGCATGACGTTGCGCGGGCGCAGGATGTTGTAGCAGTACAGCAGCTCGCCGGCGCTGGCGTGCCCCGAGACGTGGACGCGCGCGTTGCCCTGGTGGACGACCTTCGCGCCGAGCCGGGTGAGACCGTTGATGACCCGGTACACCGAGTTCTCGTTGCCGGGGATGAGCGAGGACGCGAACACGACCGTGTCCCCCGGACCGACCTCGACGCGGTGGTCGTGGTTCGCGATCCGGGACAGCGCCGCCATCGGCTCACCCTGCGAGCCGGTGCACATGAGCACCACCTCGTCGGGCGGGTAGTCGTCGACGCGCTTGATGTCGATGAGGATGCCCGGGTCCGGCAGCGTCAGGTAGCCGAGCTCGACGGCGATCGTCATGTTCCGCACCATCGAGCGGCCCACGAGCGCGACCTTGCGGTCGTTCGCCCAGGCGGCGTCGATGACCTGCTGGACGCGGTGGACGTGCGAGGAGAAGCTCGCGACGACGATCTTGCCGGTCGCGCCGGCGAACACCTGGTCGAGGACGGGGCCGATCTCGGCCTCCGCCGTCGTGAACCCGGGGACCTCGGCGTTCGTGGAGTCGGGCATGAACAGGTCGACGCCCCGCTCCCCCAGCCGCGCGAACGCCCGCAGGTCGGTGATCCGGCCGTCCAGCGGGAGCTGGTCCATCTTGAAGTCGCCGGTGTGGAGCACCGTGCCGGCACCCGTCGTCACGGCCACGGCCAGCGCGTCCGGGATCGAGTGGTTGACGGCGACGAACTCCAGGGCGAACGGGCCGACCTCGACCTCGTCGCCCTCCTTGACCTCCCGCAGCACCGGCGTGATCCGGTGCTCCTTGAGCTTGGCGGCGACGAACGCGAGCGTGAGCCGCGAGCCGATCAGCGGGATGTCGGGACGCAGCCGCAGCAGGTACGGCACGGCACCGATGTGGTCCTCGTGACCGTGCGTGAGGACGACCGCGTCCACCTGGTCCAGCCGGTCGGCGATGGCCGAGAAGTCGGGCAGGATCAGGTCGACGCCGGGCTGGTGGTCCTCGGGGAAGAGGACGCCGCAGTCGATGATGAGCAGACGGCCGTCGTACTCGAGCACGGCCATGTTGCGGCCGACCTCGCCGAGGCCGCCCAGCGCGACGACGCGGAGCGCGCCGACGGGAAGCGGCCCGGGCAGGGGCAGCTCGGGGTGGGGGTGGGACATGGGGTTCCTTCCGGAGCGAGCACCCGCGACGAGCGCGTCCCCGCGGCGGGCCGGAGCCCGCGCGAGGGCGCGTCAGCTGTCAGGGTGCGGGAAACAGGCCGGCGACGCGAAGCCGCTCGGCGAGGTCGGCGAGCTCGTCCTCGGTCGCCGCGACGAGCGGCGAGCGGACGGCACGGGAGGGGATGACGCCGAGCAGGTCGAGCGCGGCCTTCGCATAGACGGCACCCTGGCCGGCGCCCATGAGCGCGTCGCACACTCCGACGAGCTCGACGGCGAGGTCCTGGGCCCGGCGCAGGTCGCCGCGGCTGATGCAGCCGACCATCTCGGCGATCGGGCCGGCAACGACGTGACCGATGACGCTGACGACACCGACGGCGCCGTGCGTCAGCCAGGCGAGGTTGAGCGCGTCGTCGCCCGAGTAGAAGGCGAGACCGGTGCGGCGCATCCGGGCGAAGCCGGCCGGCACGTCACCCGTCGCGTCCTTGACCGCGAGGACGCGCGGGTGCTCGGCGAGCCGGTCGAGCGCCTCGTCGCCGATGGCGACGCCGGTGCGCCCGGGGATGTCGTAGAGCATGACGGGCAGGTCGGCGGCGTCGGCGACGGCGCGGATGTGCCGGTAGACGCCCTCCTGGGACGGCCGGTTGTAGTACGGCGCGTTGATGAGCAGCCCGTGCGCGCCCGTGCGCTCGGCGCTGGCGGCGATCCGGACGGCGTGCTTGGTGTCGTTCGACCCGGCGCCGGCGACGATCCGCACCCGGTCGCCGACCGCGTCGACGACGGCGCGGACGAGGGCGTCCTTCTCGGGCTGGTGCGTGGTCGGCGACTCGCCGGTCGTGCCGTTGAGGACGATCCCGCTGACGCCGTCGGCGACGAGCTTCTCCGCCAGGACGACGGCGGCGTCGATGTCGAGGTCCCCGTCGGCATCCATCGGGGTGACCATGGCCACCAGCACGGAGCCGAAGCTCTCCAGCGCAGCTGCGTTACGGGTCATGACTCGAACCTACCGGGTCTCAGTAGCCGGAGGTCACGCCGAGGTACTCCTCGAGCGTGAGCCCCTGGTCGACCAGGTCGCCCGCGACCTCGACCCCGACGTAGCGCAGGTGCCAGGGCTCGTAGGAGTAGCCGGTCACCGACTCCTTGCCCTCCGGGTAGCGCACGACGAACCCGAACTCGTGGCCGTGCTGCGCGACCCACTGCGCGGCCGCGGTCCCGGCGAAGTCGCTGGAGACGTCGTTGACGTCGATCGCGAGGCCGCTCTGGTGCTCGGAGTGCCCCGGCCGGGCGGAGAACGTGTCGGCGGCCTCGGCGCCGACACGGGCGGCGTAGCGGTCGTAGATGACGGTCTGGTCGGCGTAGGACCGGTAGCCGGACGCGATCCACAGCGAGATGCCGTCGGCCCGGGCCGCGGCGACCATCGCGTCGAACGCGGCCACGAGGTCGGGCGAGAGACCGGGGTCGTAGTCGGCCGGGAGCGGGATCGTCTTGTTGGCGACGAGGACGCCGTCGATGTAGGTGACGCCGTCAACCGTCTCGACGGACGGCAGCGCGTCGAGCGCGGCGGCCAGGGAGGCGAGCCGGTCGGCGACGGCACCGGCGGTCGGCACGGTCTCCAGCAGCGAGACGGGTGCGCCGGTGAGCTGCACCAGCTCGGGGACGCGGACGGACTCGGGGGTCCACCGCGACAGGACGGCCTCGGCGGCCTCGACCTCGGCGCTCAGGCCGGCCGTCGCGAGCGGGTCGAGGAGGATCGGCGTGAGCGCGTCGATACGCTCCTGCGCGCGTGTCACGGCGTCGACGAGGTCGGCGCGGTCCAGCGACGTCGCGGTCGCGGCGCGTGCGTCGGCGGCCCTCTCGATGGCGGGGGCGTCGGTGGCGGCCGTGTCGGTCCTCGGCGAGGCGGTCGGCGGCGAGGCGGTGGCCGACGGCGCAGCCGGCGTCGGCACGTCGCTCGCGGGCTGGTCGTCCGCCGGCGCCTCGGTGCGGTCGGCATCGGGCTCGGCCGTCGCCTCCTCGGCCACGACCTCGTCGGCGACATCGGGGGCCGCGTCGGCCGGGGTGGGGACGTCGGAGGCGGCCTCGTCGTCCTCGCGCGCGGCCCGGGAGGACTGCTCGCGGGCTGCGCTCACCGGCTCGTCGGCGCCGTCGGGCGCCGGTGAGGGGACGGGGGCCGGCGACGGCTCGGGGGTCGGGGCGACGACGACCTCGCCGGCCACGGCACCGTCGATCCCGGTCCGCGGACCGTCGACGTCGAGAACGGCGGCGGACGGCGACGGGGCGGCCTCGGCCGCGAGCGTCGAGTCGGGCGCGGCCGGCACGAGCGCGGCGGCCCCGGCACCGCCGAGCAGCACACCGGCGAGGAGCACGCCGAGCGCCCCGGTCGCGGGCAGCCGACGACGACGCGCGCGAGCCCGGCTCCGGGAGGAGGGGCTGCGGCGGTGCTGGAGGTCGGCCTCGGGGCCGCGGCGGAGCGCACGCATGACCCCACCACGATAACCGAGACGACCGGAAAGGTCACGAAATGGTCACGGCGATCACACCGGCCGGCGCGGGCGACAATGGGAGCGTGACCACCGCCGACGTCTCCGTCCGCCCCGCGCTGCCATCGGACCTCCCGGCCATCGCCCGCATCCAGCTCGCCGCGTGGGCCGATCTCCTGGGCCCCGACGTCGCCGACGGCCTCGACGCGATCGAGCTGGAGCGGCAGTGGGCGGCTGCGCTGAGCGACCCCGACCCCCGCCGCCGCGTCCTCGTCGCGCTGGCGGGCCCGCGGGTCGTCGGCTTCGCGGCCGCGAGCCCGACGCAGCGCTCGGCGTCCGACGACGACGGCTGGACCGGCGAGCTCGTCGCGCTGGAGGTCGAGCCGACGAGCCGGCGCGCGGGCCACGGGTCGCGGCTGCTCGCCGCGGCGGTCGACCTCGCCCGTGACGCCGGTGCCCACCACCTCGGGGCGTGGACCATGACGCACGATCCCGACCGTCGGGCGTTCCTCGAGGGGGCCGGGTTCGCGGAGGCGGGGCTGCGCCGCACGCTCGAGCTGCCGGGGCCTCGGGAGGTCGAGGAGATCCTCCTCACCGCGGTCCTGTCCCCCGCCTGACCGGAGCGCGCCCCGGCCGCGTCGACGGTCAGCGACGCGCGCCGCGCTCCAGCCGCACCGCGTGCCGCAGGGACTCGCGCGCCCGCGACCGGTCGCCGGCGGCCTCGTAGGCCCAGCCGAGCCGGTACCAGCCGCGCCAGTCCCCCGGCTCGGCCTCGACCCGGGCGCGCGCGGCGTCGAACCGGTCCGCAGCGACCGAGCGGTCGATCCGCCCGGCGGGGCTGCGCGGCAGGTCGTCGACGTCGAGCCCGCCCTCGCGGGCGAGGAGGTCCGTGAGCCGGTCGACGGCGCGGGCCTGGGTGACCTCGCGACCGAGGAACCACAGGGTGAGCACGGGGACGGCGAGGATGGCGATGCCGATGGCCACCCCGACGGCGGAGCCGGAGCCGATGAGCGCGACGGCGCGCTGGCCCACCAGCAGGACGTAGAGCAGGAGGACGGCGAGCACGGCGACGGCACTGAGCATCGAGCGCGTCCGGCGGGTGCGATCGACCGCCTGCGCCCCGGCCGGGCCACCGCCCTCGGTGGTCGCGCGGTCCTCGGCCGACCCGGGATCGTCGCTCACAGGTCGACGAAGCTGTCGAGCCCCACGCTCACGCCGGGGTGCGACCCGACCTGGCGCACGGCGAGCAGGACGCCGGGCATGTAGCTCGACCGGTCGAAGGTGTCGGTGCGGATCGTGAGGAGCTCGCCGGGGTTGGTGAGGAAGATCTGCTCGTGGGCCACGAGGCCCTCCAGCCGCAGCGCGTGGACCCGGACACCGTCGTAGTCGGCGCCGCGGGCGCCGCGCGGGTCGGTCTGGGTGGCGTCCTTCATCGCGCCGACGCCGGCGTCCGCGCGCGCCTGCGCGATGCCGCGGGCGGTGTGGATCGCGGTCCCCGACGGGGCGTCCACCTTGTGGGGGTGGTGCATCTCGACCACCTCGACGGAGGCGAACAGCGGCGCGGCCACGGCGGCGAACCGCATGGCCAGGACGGCGGAGAGGGCGAAGTTCGGGGCGATGAGCACCCCGACGCCCGGCGTCCGGGCGGCGTGCTCGCGCACGCGGTCGATCGCGTGGTCGTCCCAGCCCGTGGTGCCGACGACGGCGTGGACGCCGGCATCCAGCAGAGCGTGGACGTTCGCCTCGGTCGCATCGGGCAGCGTGAAGTCGACCGCGACGTCGGCCTGTCCCGCGAGGGCCGCGACGTCGTCACCCGCGTCGAGCCGAGCGACGAGGTCGAGGTCGGGGGCCGCCTCGATCGCCTCGCACGTCGTGGCACCCATCCGTCCCGCCGCGCCCAGCACGGCCACCCTGATCGTCACTCCCCCACCCTAGGTCGATCGGCCGACCTCCGATGTCGGGGTGGGTTCGATCGCGAATCACGACCCGATCCACCCCGATGTCGGAGAAAGGGCGGGTGGGCGGGTGGCTCGATGGGTGGGCGGCTCGACGGGCGGGTGGGTGGCTCGACAGGCGGGCAGGTGGGCCGGCGTCGGTGCTAGACGAGCTCGCTCAGCAGCTCGCCCGCGAGGTCGCCCCGCTCGGGACCGACGACGACGAGCGAGCGCGGCTGGGCGAGCAGCTCGCCCGCGAGCCGCTGGACCGCGTCGGCCGTGACGGCACGCAGCGCGTCGAGCGAGTCGTCAACGCTCCACAGCTCGCCGAAGACCAGCTCGGCGCGGGTGAGCCGGGACGAGCGGGCGCCGACGTCGTCGAGGCCGAGCACGAGCGAGCCGGAGAGCTGGCCGACGGCGCGGGTCAGCTCGCGCTCGGTGATCCCGTCCTGCGCGATGGTCGTCCACTCGGCCGCCATGAGCCCGGCGACCTGGCGGACGTGCTCGGGGGCGCAGCCGGCGGCGAGGCCGAACAGCCCGGCGTCGGTGTGGCCGACGGCGAACGAGTACACGGAGTACGCGAGGCCGCGCTTCTCGCGGACCTCTTGGAACAGGCGCGAGGACATCCCACCGCCGAGGACCGCGTTGAGGACGGCGAGCGTGAACCGGTCGGGGTCGCACGCCTCGAGGCCGCGGCCGCCGAGGATGAGCGTCGACTGCTCGGTCGGGCGCTCCAGCGTCACGGCGGTGCCCGGCGTGGTGGCGAGCGGGTCGCCCGAGCGCCGCGGGGCCGGACGGGCGTCGTCGGCCAGGGGCCAGCCGCCCTCGGTCACGGCGCGGGTGACGAGCTCGCACAGCTCGTCGTGATCGACCGCCCCGGCGGCCGTGACGACCAGCTCGGCCGGTCGGTAGGCGCCGCGGTAGTGCTCCCAGATCGCGTCGCGCGGGACGGCGCGGATCGTGTCGGGCGTGCCCCCGATGGGCCGGCCGAGGTCGGTCGCCCCGAGGACCGCCGACGCGAACGCCTCGTCCGCGACGTCGCCCGGGTCGTCGTCCGCCATCGCGAGCTCCTCGAGGATGACCCCTCGCTCGAGCTCGACGTCCTCGGGCAGGACGACGGCGGAGGTCACCATGTCGAGCAGCACCTCGCTCGCCATCGGCAGGTCGCCACCGAGCACGCGGGCGTAGTAGGTGGTCGACTCCTTGCCCGTCGCGGCGTTCGCCTCGCCACCGACCTCGTCGAACGCCGAGGCGATGTCGAGGGCGCTGCGCCGACGCGTCCCCTTGAACAGCAGGTGCTCGAGGAAGTGGGTCGAGCCGTGGTGGCCGTCGTGCTCGTCACGCGAGCCGACGCCGACGGTCGCGGCGACCGAGACGGACCTCGTCGCCGGGACCTGCTCGGTCAGGACCCGTAAACCGCCCGGGAGGACGGTACGGCGCACGCGCGTACCGTCCTCCCGGACCAGCTCCAGACCTTCGTCGCCGAAGGTGTCGGGCATGCTCAGTCCTCGGCCCCGGCCTCGGCGGGCGCGTCGGACGTCTCGGCCCCGCCCTCGTCGATCACGGCGTGCAGCGAGAGCTTGCCGCGCGAGTCGATCTCGGCCAGCTCGACCTGGACCTTCTGACCGACGGAGAGGACGTCCTCGACGTTCTCCACGCGCTTGCCGCCGACGAGACGCCGGATCTGGCTGATGTGGAGGAGACCGTCCTTGCCCGGGGAGAGCGACACGAAGGCGCCGAACGTCGTGGTCTTGACGACCGTCCCGACGAACCGCTCACCGACCTCGGGCATGTGCGGGTTGGCGATCGCGTTGATCGCGGCCCGCGCGGCCTCGGCGGACGGACCGTCCACCGCGCCGATGAACACGGTGCCGTCGTCCTCGATGGAGATGTCGGCGCCCGTGTCGTCCTGGATCTGGTTGATCATCTTGCCCTTCGGGCCGATGACCTCGCCGATCTTGTCGACCGGGACCTGGACCGTGATGACGCGGGGCGCCGTCGCGGCCATCTCGTCCGGCGCGTCGATCGCCTCGGCCATGACGCCGAGGATCGTCAGGCGGGCCTCGCGGGCCTGGCCGAGCGCGCCGGCGAGCACCGAGGCGGGGATGCCGTCGAGCTTGGTGTCGAGCTGGATGGCCGTGACGAACTGGCTCGTGCCGGCGACCTTGAAGTCCATGTCGCCGAACGCGTCCTCGGCACCGAGGATGTCGGTGAGCGCCGCGTAGCGCATCTCCCCGTCGACCTCGTCCGAGACCAGGCCCATCGCGATGCCCGCGACCGGAGCCTTGAGCGGCACACCGGCGTTGAGCAGCGAGAGCGTCGAGGCGCACACGGAGCCCATCGACGTCGAGCCGTTGGAGCCGAGCGCCTCGGACACCTGGCGGATCGCGTAGGGGAACTCCTCGCGGCCCGGGAGCACCGGGACGATCGCGCGCTCGGCGAGCGCGCCGTGACCGATCTCGCGGCGCTTCGGGGAGCCGACGCGGCCCGTCTCGCCCGTGGAGTAGGGCGGGAAGTTGTAGTTGTGCATGTAGCGCTTCTTGGTGACGGGCGACAGCGTGTCGAGCTGCTGCTCCATCTTGAGCATGTTGAGCGTCGTGACCCCGAGGATCTGGGTCTCGCCGCGCTCGAACAGCGCGGAGCCGTGGACGCGCGGGAGCACGTCGACCTCGGCGCCGAGCGTGCGGATGTCGCGCAGGCCGCGGCCGTCGATGCGGAAGCCGTCCGTGAGGATCCGGCGGCGGATGATCGACTTGGTGAGCGAGCGGAACGCGGCGGACACCTCCTTGGCGTCCAGGTCACCCTCCGTGGCGAGCGCACCGACGCAGGCGTCGCGGGCGACGTCGAGGGCCGACTCGCGCTCCTGCTTGTCGGCGATGGTGAGGGCGGACTCCAGCGCGGCGCTCGAGTGCGCCGAGACGGCCGCGAAGACCTCGTCCGTGTAGTCGGGGAACAGCGGGAACTCGCGCACCTCCTTCGCGGCGGCGGCGGCCAGCTCCTGCTGCGCGATGCACAGCGCGCGGATGAACGGCTTCGCGGCCTCGAGGCCGCCGGCGACGACGTCCTCGGTCGGGGCCTGCTGGCCCTCGGCGAGGAGCTGGAAGACGTTCTCGGACGCCTCGGCCTCGATCATGGCGATCGCGACGTCGTCACCGACGATGCGGCCGGCCACGACCATCTCGAAGACCGCGCGGGCCGACTCGGAGTAGCGCGGGAACGCGACCCACTGGCCCTCGATGAGCGAGACGCGCACGGCGCCGACCGGGCCGGAGAACGGCAGACCGGAGATCTGCGTCGAGGCGGACGCGGCGTTGATCGCGAGGACGTCGTAGGCGTCGTCCGGGTGGATCGCGAGGATCGTCTCGACGATCTGGACCTCGTTGCGCAGGCCCTTGACGAACAGCGGGCGCAGCGGGCGGTCGATGAGGCGGCACGCGAGGATGGCCTCGGTCGAGGGGCGGCCCTCGCGGCGGAAGAACGAGCCGGGGATCTTGCCGGCGGCGTACTGGCGCTCCTCGACGTCCACCGTCAGCGGGAAGAAGTCGAAGCCCTCGCGGGGGTGCTTGCCGGCGGTGGTCGTCGAGAGGAGGGTCGTCTCCTCGTCGAGCGTCGCCAGGACGGCGCCGGCGGCCTGCTTGGCGAGGCGGCCGGTCTCGAAACGGATGGTGCGGGTGCCGAAACGACCGTTGTCGATCGTCGCCTCGGCGTAGGTGATCTCGGGAGCCTCCACGGCGTCCCCTCCTTCGTCGGGAGTCATCGGCCTCGGCGGAGGTCTTCGATCGAGGCCCACGCCCTGGTGCGCGACCGAGGTCGACGTCCAGGCCCGGGAGCCACTACCGAGGACCGACGACGCGGCTCGATGGCGGTGAGCTGGATATTCAGTTGTGCGTGCGCTCGCGCGGGTGCGCGACGGCACGGATGCACCTCCGGCCCGGACCCACGAGGGGTCCGGGCCGGAGCGCGCGGGTCAGCGGCGAAGACCGAGGCGGTCGCGCAGGACGCGGTAGCGCTCGATGTCGATCTTCTGCATGTAGCCGATGAGGCGGCGACGCTGACCGACGAGGAGCATGAGACCACGACGGCTGTGGTGGTCGTGCTTGTGCTCCTTCAGGTGCTCGGTCAGGTCCTTGATGCGCTGGGTGAGGAGCGCGATCTGCACCTCGGGCGAACCGGTGTCGCCCTCGTGCGTCGCGTACTCGGTGATGATGGACTGCTTCACGGCGGCGTCGAGGGCCACGGTTCTCCTTCGTAGTGATTCGTTGCGCGGCGCTCCCGGGCATGTTCACCGGGGCAGACGGTCCGCGGCCGTTCGTACGGCCCGTCTACCCTAACAGACCTAGCACCTCCAGGGCCTCCGCGCAGTCGGCGTGCATCTGCGCGACCAGCTCCTCGACGCCGGAGAACCGCAGCGTCGGCCGCAGCAGCCGGACGAACTCGACGACGACCTCCTCGCCGTACAGGTCGAGGTCGTCGCGCCCGATGACGTGCGCCTCGACCTGGCGCACCTCGCCGTCGAACGTCGGGTTGGTCCCGATCGAGATCGCGGCCGGGAGCCGGGTCCCGTCGGCCCGGACGAGCCAGCCGGCGTAGACCCCGTCCGCTGGCACCGCGCCCGACGAGGCCGGGTCGAGGTTCGCCGTCGGGAAGCCGAGCTCCCGGCCGCGCGCCTCGCCGTGCACCACCGCGCCGCGCATGAAGTGCGAGCGGCCGAGCACGCCGGCGAGCGCCGTCACGTCACCGGCCTCCAGGAGGTCGCGCGCCCAGGTCGAGGACCAGCGTCGCTCGGTCCGCGGCGCCAGGATGTCGTCGAGGACGACGACGCCGAAGCCGTACCGCTCGCCGAGCTCCGCCATGAGGGAGCGATCGCCGGCGTTGTCTGCGCCGAACCGCACGTCCTCGCCGACGACGACCTCGACGGGGCGCAGGGCCTCCGCGAGGTAGCGACGCACGAACTGCTCGGGGCTCTGCGCGGCGAAGTCGTGGGTGTAGGCGACGACGAGCACGGCGTCGAGGCCGGTCGCCGCCATGAGCTCGAGCTTGTCCGCGAGCCCCGTGAGCTGGGCCGGGGCCTCCTGCGGCCGGTGCAGCAGCGCGGGGTGCGGGTCGAACGTCATGGCGACCGACGTCGCCCCCAGCGCTCGCGCCCGCTCGACCACGTGGTCGAGGAGCTCGCGGTGCCCGGCGTGGACCCCGTCGAAGTTGCCGATCGTCACGACGGTCTTCCCGAGGTCAGTCGGAACACGCCCCAGGCCCTGCCACACCTTCACCGGGACAGTCTCCCATCCCGGCGGGGTCGTCCAGGCGACCGGCATGCGACCACGGTGCGACCGGTGGTCCCGGGTGGGACTACGTTGTTACCGGCCGTCCGGTACGGAACGCGATCGACGGCGCGTCATCGCCGACACCCACGACGCCGAACAGGAGGCAGCATGGCCACCCGAGCCGACGTCGCGGCGCTCGCGGGCGTCTCCGAGAGCACCGTGTCCTACGTCCTGTCCGGCAAGCGACGGATCTCCGCCCCGACGCGGGAGCGGGTCGAGCAGGCGATGGCGACGCTCGGCTACACGAAGAACCCCGTGGCCAGCAGCCTCGCCGGTGGCCGCTCCAACGTCATCGCGTGGCACTACCCGATCGGGGAGCACGGCCTCAGCCTCACGGCGTTCGAGTACCTCTCGGCGGCGTCGGCGGCCGCCGCCGAGCGGCACCACCACCTGCTGCTGTGGACCGGTCCGCTCGAGGACTCCGACGCGCTCAGCCGGCTCGTCGCCACCCAGCTGGTCGACGGGGTCATCCTCACGGAGGTCGTCATGGACGACCCGCGAGTGGCGGCGCTGCGGGCGGGCGGCCTTCCGCTCACGCTCGTCGGGCGGCCGCGGGAGAGCGAGGACCTGGCGTTCGTCGACGCCGACTTCGAGCGGATGGCGAGCCTCGCCCTCGACCACCTGGCCGGGCTGGGTCACGAGCGGCTCGTCTTCCTCGACGCCGACATCGAGCTGCCGCGGATCGGCTACGGGCCGGTGGTACGGATCACCGACGCGCTCACCCGACTCGCCGCCGAGCGCGGGCTGCACCTGGACGTGCTCTCGGCCGGCACGACGGCGGACGACGGTCGCGAGCTCGTCCGCGCCGAGCGGCTCCCGCCTGCGACGGCCGTGCTCGGGTTCAACCCCCTGACCCTCGCGGGCGTCATGGACGGGGTCGCGGCGCAGGGCCGGTCGGTTCCCGACGACCTGTCCGTCCTCGCGCTCGGCGTCACGCCGGCGACGGCGGCGCTCACCAGTCCCCCGCTGGCGACGATCTGCGTCCCGAGCGCCGTCATGGGACAGCGGGCGGTGGCCGTGCTCGGCGACGAGATCGACGGACGCGGCACGCGTCAGGAGCTCGTCGCCCCGACGCTGCACCCCGGGGCCAGCACCGGCCCGGCGCCGCGCGGGTGACCCGGGCAAACGGACACCAGGTCAACCGGGATTCGAGTCGGGGCACCGGCCGCGTCAGCCGCCCGAGCCGACGCTGGCGGCGATCTCCTCGTTCTCGATGACGGCCACGGCCCAGTCGCCCGCACCGCTCACCTGAATGGTGATCTGGTTCACCGGATCGGCGGGGTCGAGGTAGACCCGCTGCCGGTTCGTGACTCCGTCGCAGACCGGTGTGAACGCGTCCTCCGGGCCGTCGGCGGCGTAGACGACGTCGACCACGACGTCGTCCCCGAGACACCGGGCGTGGACGGCGAAGTAAGCGCCGATGCCCGCGATGTCGATCGTCGTCTCGACGGAGCCCCGCCCGCTGACGTCACCCCAGAGGGAGTCGCCTGGATCGAGCTGCCAGTCCTGGTCGTCGAAGATGCCCGGGCTCTCGCCGGTCTCGTCGCCCTGCACGGCGGCACGGTCCGGCCCTGATCCGGTCGGTTGCGGCTCGACTCCCGCGTCACAGGAGGCCGTGGTCAGCGCCAGCAGCGCGAGACCGACCCCGAGCCGCGGCACCGCAGGCCAACGTGCCATCATGGAAACCCTTCGAGCGGGGCCGATACGAGCACATCCATGCCAAACCTATCAGGGATCCTTCGCCGAACGAGAGACGTCACGCGAGACCCTCGGACTGGGCCCAGGCGAGGAAGGCGTCGAGCTCCTCGCGATGCTCGGTGAGGAACTGGCTCTCCAGCTCCCACAGCCCGCGCGTGCTCGCGTCGGCCAGTCCGACCTCCTGCTGGCAGCTCACGTCCGCGGTCGCGGTCTCCCGCTCCCTGGTCTGGAGCGCCTCGTAGGCGGCGCGGTCCGGAAGGCTCGAACCGCCCTCGTCATAGCTGATGACGTTCTCGGCGTCGATCGTGACCCACTCCCGCGGAGTGACGTCCTCCAGCACCTCGACCAGTCCGTCCTGGATGCTGTCGAAGGCGTCGTTCGGCGTCTCGAAGGAGTACCCCAGGTCGGACATGCAGGACGACCACCGCGCCAGCCCCTCCCGCCACTCCGTCGTCTCCACGATGTGGTCCGGGAGCCGCGCCACGAGCGCCAGGACGTCCTGGTGCTCCGGCGGGACGGAGACCTCGAGCTCCGAGGGTGCCGTCGCCCACGCCTCGTGCTCCGCGGCGCCCTCGCAACCGGCTCGGCGCCAGTCGTAGTCGTAGTCGTGATCCTCCGCGACGGCGTCTGCGATCTCTTCCCACATGTCGCCGGAGAGCGCCTTGAAGTACTCCGCCTGGGCCTCCTCCGACAGGGTCGAGAGGTAGAGATCCTGAGGGGTGAGCTCCTCTGCGAGCGTCATGTCGAGCGTGGAGTAGTCGCCGACGATGCCATATCCCCGCCGCTCCGCGAGCGCGAGCTGGTCCGCTGGGTCGAGCGACAGGTCGTCCACCGCGTCGGAGTCCAGGTGGTACTCGAACCCCTGCTCCTTCATGCAGGCGGCGATGGCCTCCTGGACGACGTCCGGTCCCGGTTCGTCGATCGCGCCACCTCCGCCAGCGAGGTCAAGACGGTAGGCCGCGAGCGGGCTCTCACCCGGCCGCTCGCCGCCGGAGTCGCTCGGGCTCTCGGAAGGACCGCTCGGCGAGCACGCGGCGAGCGCTCCCGCAAGGACGAGAGCGCTCGCCGCGACGTCGGGCCGTCGGCTCACGAGCTCGCCTCGGTCTCCTCGTTCGAGACGATTCCGACGGCCCAGTCGCCGACGCCGGCCACGACGACTCGCACCTCGTCGAGCGGGAGTGCGGGATCCACGTGTACCTGTTCTCGCTTCACGGTCCCGTCGCACACGGGCGTGAACACCTCGGAGGCGGCGTCATCGCCGTAGATCACATCCACGACCACATCGTCACCGACGCACTGCGCCCACACGACGACGTCCGAACCGATCTCCGACACGTCGATGGTCACGTCATCGGCACCGCCGCCGGTGACACTCTGAACGAGGGTGTCTCCGGACTCCAGGACCCATGTGGTGATGTCGATCCTGCTCGAGTCGTCATCCGTCGGCTGGACGTCCAGGTCGCGGTCGAGGACAGCGAATGCCCAGTCACCCTCCCCTCGCACGACGAACCGGAGGCTCTCGACCGGGGTCGCGGGATCCAGGAAGACCTGGCGGCGGTTCAGGATCCCATCGCAGTCGGGGCTGAACGGGCCACCGACGACGCCATCACCCTGGTACTCGACGTCGAAGGTCATCTCTCCGTAGCACTGCACGTAGAGGGAGAACGCGTCCTCGAGACCGGGCGTCTCGACCACCTGTTCATGCGACCCGTGTCCGTTCCCGCCCTCGCGCAAGGTCTCGCCCGGCTGGAACCGCCAGTCCGAGTAGTCGAACAGGATCGACGGCTCGGTGGCTGGCGAGGGTGAGGAGTCGGGGGCCGAGGGATGCGGTTCCCGCGCAGGAGAACACGCACTCACCGCGACAACGCCCAGGACGCCCATGGCCACGACCCAGCCACGTCGCGGGACCACGCCTCGGCTCACAGCGTGTAGGTCTTCCACCGCGTCATCGACGGCGCGAACCCGGTCCAGCCGGAGGTCTTGCGAACGGTGGGACGCCAATCCTTGTAGTCGACGGTCGTGATCCTGTTCCCCGCGAACCTCTGCGTGACCACTCCCCGTTCGCAGACCACGGTCCTCCCCCTCGGTACATCGAAGGTCGTGCTCGTCGAGTAGCCGGTTGCCTTCGACCACGAGATACCTCCCGTCACACTCGCCGAGATCTTCGCGAAGATCCACGCCTTGGCCTCGACACCCAGGGTCAGGCTCAACGAGTACGTGACAGTCGAGGAGGTCGTCGCAGTGCACGACGCCGTCATCTTGTTGACCCCTGTGTTCTCGAACGAGTCCCGATACCCGACGACCCATCCCTGAGTGGTCTTGTACGGCGTCGACGAGCACACGGTCTCGCTCCGGTCCGAGTACTGGCGACCGTCGCACGACCCGGCCTGAGCCTGCCCGCTCCCGACGACGCCGAGCACCAGCAACAGCAACGTCGCCAGCACCACGGCGTGGATCCGGCGAGTCTGAATGGCGAACACTATGACCTCCCTGTCGGCCCCCTGCTACGTAAAGATAGCAGCGATTCGACTTTCTCGTCGCCGGGTCGGCCCGGTGTCGACGGGTCGGAGGCGGAACGGGACGGTCGGGGCAGGTGCTCGCGGGTCCGGCTCGGTCGGGCGCGTCAGGCGCCGCGCGGTCGGAGGAAGCGCTCCACGGCCGCGGCCAGCTCGGGCGCCGCGTCCCACGGGACCATGTGACCGACGCCGGCGACGCGCAGGAGCCTGGCGTCCGGCAGCGCGGACACGATGAGGTCGGTGTGCTCGGGCCGGATGACGTCGCGCTCACCCACCACGACGAGGACGGGCTGCGTCACCCGCCGCAGCGCGCCCGCATCGATCTCCGGGTCCCTCGTCATGAGCCCGAGCCGCTCGCTGAGCGAGCCGAGCGGCGCGACCCGCGGCAGGAACCGGGCGCCGACCCGCGAGACGGCGTGCGCGGCCTCGGTCCACAGCAGCGAGAACGGCGCGAGGCCGCCGGGATCGAGGTTCGCCCCGACGATCACGAGCCGGCCGGCCACCCCCGGGTGCCGCAGGGCGAGCTCCAGCGCGATGTTGCCGCCGTCGCTGAAGCCGACGACGGGCGCCCCGGCGAGGCCCAGCCGCGTCAGGACGTCCGCGACGTCGTCGGCCATCCGGACGATCCGCAGCTCGCCGTCCCCGCGCGGCGAGCGCCCGTGTCCGCGCGAGTCGATCCCGACGAGCGTGAAGCGGGGCGCGAGCAGCGGGACGAGGCGGTCGAACACGCGGTGCGACTCGGAGTTCCCGTGCAGCAGGACGAGCGGTGGCCCGTACCCGGCCACGACGACCCACAGGGGCCCGACGAGGTCACCGGGGTGCCGCAGCCGGTCGAGGTCCATGACCCCAGTGTCACCCCGCGCGGGACCGCGTGCGCGAGCCGGCGCACCGGCCGCCGGACCGCGCCGGTCTCACACCGTCTCGATCGTGACCTCGTGCCGCACCGGGACGGCGATCGAGCGCGCGATGAAGCAGTACTCCCCCACGCGGTGGTGCAGCTCCTCGGCGAGGACGGCGTCGGAGGCCGGGTCGATCCGCACGCGGGGACGGAGCGTCACGCTCTCGAACTGACCCGCGCCGCTCGGCTCCTCGACCATGACCCCGGTCGGCCGGTCGACGTACTCGAGGACGACGACACCGGCCGCGGCGGCGAGGCCGAGGTACCAGAGCATGTGGCACTGCGCGATCGAGGCCACGAAGAGCTGCTCCGGGTTCCACCGGGCCGGGTCGCCGCGGAACGCCGGGTCGGAGGAGCCGGCGATCGGGGCCGGCCCGGCGGCCGTCACGGTGTGGTCGCGGGAGTAGGCGCGCGGCGACGTCGTCCCGGATCCGCCCGAGCCCGTCCACTCGATCGTGAGCTCGTACCGGTGCCGTCCCATCGGCCCTCCCTTCCGTCCGCCTCCCGGCGGATCGAGCCTTCGTCGCGTCGCCGCCGTCGGCTATGCGACGCCGTGCACGACCACGGGGCGGGCGAGCAGCTCCCCGCGCCGGGTCTGGTCCTCCAGCACGGCCAGCAGCCGCCCGTCGGGCGCGATCGCCGCGTGCGGGCCGGCCGCACCGGTCGGCGCGAGCCAGCGGCCGTGCCCGAGGTCGACGGCCTCGTCCTCGGTCACGCGGCGCACGGGCATCGCGGCCGCGGCGGCCAGCGCCGGGGTCAGCAGCTCGGGTCGCGCGACGACGGCGCCGTCGGGTCCGAGGCAGGAGGCGAGGTCGATCGCCGCGTCGAGCGTGTAGCCGGCCACCCGGGTGCGGCGCAGCGCCGTGAGGTGGCCGCCCGTGCCGAGGTCCGCGCCGAGGTCGCGCGCGAGCGCGCGGACGTAGGTGCCGGAGGAGCACGTCACGGACACGTCGACGTCGAGGACGGGGGTCGCGTCGTCCGCCGTCGCCGACCGGGTCGCGAGGATCGTGAAGTCCGTGACGCTGACGGGACGCGCGGACAGGGCGACGTCCTCCCCGGCGCGCACGCGCGCGTAGGAGCGTCGGCCGCCGACCTTGATGGCGCTGACGGCGCTCGGCACCTGCTCGATGTCGCCGGTCAGGCGCGCGACCCCCGCCTCGAGCGCCGATCGCTCGACGCCGGACGCGCCGCGCGTCGCCGTGACCTCGCCCTCGGCGTCGTCGGTCACGGTGTCCTGTCCCAACCGGATCGTCGCGAGATACGTCTTGTCCGCCCCGACGACGTAGGTGAGCAGCCGCGTCGAGCGGCCGACCCCGAGCACGAGCACGCCCGTGGCCATCGGGTCGAGCGTCCCCGCGTGGCCGACCTTCTTCGTCCCGAGGATGCGCCGGGCGCGGGCGACGACGTCGTGCGACGTCCAGCCGGCCGGCTTGTCGACGACGAGAAGCCCGTCGGGCGAGGGGGCTCCCCCACCCGACGGGCTTCTCGTCGTGCGTGACTCGTCCAGCGTCAGACCAGCTCGTCGTCCGCGTCGTCGTCCGACGCGTCGTCGGACTCCTCGTCGGCCGCCACGCGATACGGGTCGGCCTCGCCCGCGGGCTGCTTGCCCTCGGCGAGCGCCCGGATCTCGGCGTCGCGCGCCGCAGCGACGCGCAGCGCCTCGGCGATGTCGGCCGCGGTCTGCGGCGTGTGGTCGAGCTGGAAGGTGAGCGTCGGGGTGAACTTGACGCCCGTCTGCTTGCCGACCTCGCTGCGCAGGAGACCCTTGGCGGACTCCAGCGCCGCCGCGGACGCGGTGGCCTGCGCCTCGTCGCCGAGCACCGTGTAGAACACGGTCGCGTGCTGGAGGTCGCCGGTCACCTTGACGCCCGTCACGGTGACGAAGCCGAGCCGCGGATCCTTGATCCGCGTGTCGAGCATCGTCGCGACGATCTCCTTGATCGCCTCACCGAGCCGGATCGCCCGCGAGTTGTCGCTCATGCGGTCCGCTCCTTCTCGCGCATCTCGAACGTCTCGATGACGTCACCCTCGCGGATGTCGTTGAACGAGCCGAGGCCGATACCGCACTCGAAGCCCTCGCGGACCTCGGTGACGTCGTCCTTCTCGCGACGCAGCGACTCGATCTTGAGGTTGTCCCCGACCACGACCCCGTCGCGCAGGACGCGCGCGGCGGCGTTGCGGCGGATGAGACCCGACCGCACGATCGATCCGGCGATGTTCCCGAACTTGGAGCTGCGGAAGATCTGACGGATCTCCGCGGTCCCGAGCTGGACCTCCTCGTAGATCGGCTTGAGCATGCCCTTGAGCGAGTTCTCCACGTCCTCGATCGCCTGGTAGATGATCGAGTAGTAGCGGATGTCGACGCCCTCGCGGTCGGCGAGCTCCGCCACCCGGACGTCCGGGCGCACGTTGAAGCCGATGATGACCGCGTTGTCGACGGTCGCGAGGTTGACGTCGTTCTGCGTGATCGCACCGACACCGCGGTGGATGATCCGCAGCTCGACCTCGTCGCCGACGTCGATCTTGAGCAGCGCGTCCTCGAGGGCCTCGACGGCACCGGATACGTCGCCCTTGAGGACGAGGTTGAGCGTGTCGACCTTGCCCCTCTCGAGCGCCTCGGTGAAGTCCTCGAGGCTCATCCGCTTGCGGCGGCGGGCCAGGAGGGCGGCCCGCTCGGCGGCGTCGCGCTTGTCGGCGATCTGCCGCGCGGTCCGGTCGTCCGGAGCCACGAGGAAGGTGTCGCCGGCGCGCGGCACCGAGGTCAGACCGAGCACCTGCACGGGGCAGGACGGGCCGGCCTGCGCCAGCGCCTCACCGCGGTCGTCGAACATCGCGCGGACGCGGCCGTAGGCCGTTCCCGCGACGATCGCGTCGCCGACGTTGAGCGTCCCGGACTGGACCAGGACGGTCGCGACGGAGCCGCGGCCCTTGTCGAGGTTCGCCTCGATGGCGACGCCGCGCGCGTCCTTGTCCGGGTTCGCCCGCAGGTCGAGGGACGCGTCCGCCGTGAGGAGGACGGCCTCGAGCAGCTCGTCGATACCGGTGCGCTTGAGCGCCGAGATCGGGACGAACATCGTGTCGCCGCCGTAGGCCTCGGCCACCAGGTTGTACTCGGTGAGCTGCTGCATCACCTTGTCCGGGTTGGCCGACTCCTTGTCGATCTTGTTGACGGCCACGACGATCGGCACACCGGCCGCCTGCGCGTGGTTGAGCGCCTCGATCGTCTGGGGCATCACGCCGTCGTCCGCCGCGACCACGAGGATCGCGATGTCCGTGACGTCGGCACCGCGTGCACGCATGGCGGTGAACGCCTCATGACCCGGGGTGTCGATGAACGTGATGGCGCGGTCGGCACCCTCGTGCTCGACGGTGACCTGGTAGGCCCCGATGTGCTGGGTGATGCCGCCGGCCTCGCCCGCGACGACGTCCGAGGAGCGGATCGCGTCGAGGAGCTTGGTCTTTCCGTGGTCGACGTGACCCATGACCGTGACCACCGGGGGCCGCGGCTGCAGGTCCTCGTCGCCCTCGGCCTCGAGCTCCGCGTCCAGGTCGATGTCGAACGACTCGAGCAGCTCGCGGTCCTCGTCCTCCGGGGAGACGATCTCGACCACGTAGCCGAGCTCGCCGCCGAGCGCCTCGAGCGTTCCCTCGTCGAGGGCCTGGGTCACGGTCGCCATCTCACCGAGGTGGAACAGGACGGTGACGAGGCTCGCGGGGTTCGCGTCGATCCGGTCGGCGAAGTCGTTCAGGCTCGCGCCGCGACGGATGCGGACGACCGTCGTGCCGTCTCCGCGGGGAACGGACACGCCGCCGATCGTCGGCGCGGACATCTGCTCGAACTCCTGCCGCTTCGCGCGACGCGACTTGCGAGCGCGGACCGGCTTGCCGCCAGCGCGACCGAAGGCACCCTGGGTGCCGCCGCGACCGCGGCCGCCACCACCGGGACGGCCACCGCCGCCGGTGAAGCCGCCGCCACCGCCGGGAGCGCCACCGCCACCGCCGGGACGGCCGCCGAAGCCACCGCCGCCACCGGGACGACCACGGCCGCCGGGACCGCCCTGGGCGCCGCCGGGGCCGCCCTGACCGCCACGCGCCGGAGCGCCGGGGCGCCCGACGGAGCTGCGTCCGGGCATCGCCGCGGGCGAGGGACGAGGACCGCCGGGACGGGGACCTGCGGCGCCACCGGCGCCACGCGGGCTGCCGGACGCGCCGGGGCCGCCCGTCCCACCCGGGCGGGGACCGCCCGAGCCGCCGGGACGCGGCATGCCCTGCGAGGGCGCGTACGGGTTGTTGCCGGGACGGGCCGAGCTGCCCGGGCGGGGACCGCCCGAGCCGCCGGGACGCGGCATGCCCTGCGAGGGCGCGTACGGGTTGTTGCCGGGACGGGCGTCGCGGTCACCGCGACCGTCACGACCGTCGCGTCCGGAGCTCGGACGGGCGGCCGGGCCGGGACGCGGGCCGGGGGTCGGACCGCCGGGCGTCGCGGAGGCCGCGGACGTCCGGGCGGCGGGTGCCGCCGGCTCCTCGGGGGCTCCGGCGGCCGGGGAGGCCTCGGCCGGCCGGGCGGCGGGAGCCGGTGCCTCGGCCGGAGCCGGGGCGGACGGCTCGGCGTCCGGCGTCGGGGAAGCCGCGGGCGCGCCGGGCTTCGGACCGCCGGACCGGCGGCCGGCGGACGTCGTGGGCTGCGCGGCCGATGGCCTGGCAGCGTCGGGGGTCGGGGCGGGGGACGCCGAGGCGTACTTCTCCCGCAGGCGCCGTTCGACCGGCGCCTCGATGGTCGAGGACGCCGACTTGACGTACTCCCCCATCGTGTTCAGCTCTTCGAGCAGGTTCTTGCTGCTCGTGCCGAGCTCCCGTGCTAGTTCGTGCACGCGGGTCTTGGCCACAACTCTCCTTCTCCGGGTCCACCCGGGGAAGGGGGGACCACGATCAGTGGTTCGAGCTCATTGCTGAGTACTCATCGGGTGCCCATCGGCATGTCATCCCGCTCTCGTTGCTCGTCCTCGCTCGTCCTCCCGGGCGGGAGCCCGAGCGGTGCGTCCTCATCTCTCGCTGCCCGCCGGTCGGTGCTGCGCACCCACCAGCTCGGCCATCCGGCTCACCACGGCGGAGGTGTCGACGGGCGGCTGCAGTCGCAGCGCTCGTGCCACCGCCCCCCGGCGCAGTGCCAGCTCGAGACAGGTCTGCCGCGGATGAAGCCATCCGCCGCGTCCCGGTGCGCTGCGCCTCTCGTCGACCACCACGGTGGCCGGTCCGATCGCCACGAGACGTACCAGGTCGGACCGCGAGTCACGTTCCCGGCAGCCGAGGCAGGTCCGCACCGGCTCGCGACCCGAGCGGGCCGCGCTCCCCCGCGCTCCGGTACGACCGGTGGGTGCGGGGGCTGTGGTGGGACGTGACAGGGGTGCGCCGGGAGATGGGCTCACAGGTCCGGTCATGATCCTACCCCTCGACGGTCCGTGGGTTCGCCGACGACGCCGGCGTTGCGCGCTCCGGGCTCACGCCTCGGCGGGCTCGTCGGCGGGCGCGTCCGAGCGGATGTCGATCTTCCAGCCGGTCAGGCGCGCCGCGAGGCGGGCGTTCTGCCCCTCCTTGCCGATCGCGAGCGAGAGCTGGTAGTCGGGCACGACGACGCGTGCGGCACGCGCCTCCGGGTCCACCACCGTGACGCTGCTCACCCGGGCGGGCGAGAGCGCGGCGCCGACGAAGCGGGCCGGGTCGTCGTGGTAGTCGACGATGTCGATCTTCTCGCCGCGCAGCTCGGCCATGACGGCGCGCACGCGCTGGCCCATCGGGCCGATGCAGGCGCCCTTGGCCCCGACGCCCGGCGTCCGCGAGGCGACGGCCACCTTCGTCCGGTGGCCCTCCTCGCGCGCGATCGCCACGATCTCGACGCTGCCGTCGGCGACCTCGGGCACCTCGTGCTCGAACAGCCGGCGGACGAAGTTCGGGTGGGTCCGCGAGAGCGTGATCTGCGCGCCGCGGGGACCCCGGCCCACCTCCGTCACGTAGGCCTTGACGCGCTCGCCGTGGCTGAAGCTCTCGCCCGGGACCTGCTCGTGCGGCGGCAGGACCGCCTCGACGCCGCCGAGGTCGACGAGCACGTTGCCGCCCTTGCCGCCCTGCTGCACGACGCCCGAGACGAGCTGGAACTTGCTGGAGCTGAACGCCCCGAGCACCTGCTCGTCCTCGGCCTCGCGCAGCCGCTGGACGATGACGCTGCGGACCGTCGCGGCTGCGACCCGCCCGAAGCCCTCGGGCGCCTCCTGGGTGTAGGTGTGCGCGACGGCGTCCTCCCCCTCGCCCGTGTGCTCGGTCACGACGATGCTCACGTGGCCCGTGCGCCGGTCGATCTCGACGCGGGCGTCGCGCTGCGCCTCGGGCGTCGACTCGTAGGCCTTGAGCAGGGCCTGCTCGATGGCGCCGACGAGGGTCTCGAGCGGGATCTCGCGCTCGCTCTCGACGAGTCGCAGGGCGGTCATGTCGATGTCCATGGGGTACTCCTCTCCGCCGACCGGGATCGGCACGTCTCTCGGGACCCGGGCTCCTGGGGCCCGGGTCGGCGGCGCTCAGCGCAGCTCGACCTCGACCACGGCACGGTCGATGGCGTCGAACGGGATGCGGCGGGTGTCGGTGTCGGCGCCGTCCGACCGGACGGTCACGGCCTCCTCGTCGGCCCCGACGACCCGGGCGACCAGCCGCTCGGGGGCGCCACCGGCGGGCGCGTCCGGCGTCGCGTCGGCGGTCAGCACGAACGCGACGAGCCGGCCCTCGGCACGCCGGAAGTGGCGCGGGGTGGTGAGCTCGCGCGCGGCGCCGGGGGTGCCGATCTCGAGCGTGTAGGCGCCGTCGACGACGTCGATGACGTCCATGAGCTTCGAGATCTCGCGCGACACGTCTCCGAGGCGGTCGAGGTCGAGCGACCCCGGTCCGTCGGCCAGGTCGAGGGTGATCTCGACGGCGGTCTCCCGACCGCGCCGACGCAGGCGCACGTCCTCGAGTGCGAGCCCGTGCTCGGCCACCAGGGCCGCGACCGCGGATCGGATCTGGGTCTCGGGTGAGGCGGGGGGCATCGGATCTCCAGTTGTGCGAGCTGTGGGGCGGCGCCGCACCGTGCGTGACCGACGGGCGGCGACCTCCGGTGGGGCCGACCGATTCTACCGCCCGGTTGACCCGCGACGCCCGGCGCCCGGGGACTGCGCCCAGGATCGGTCGGCGCCCCGCCCGGGTCGACGTCGGGCCTCCTCGCGGCCGCGTGACGTCTCGCCGCGGCCGAGTGACCCGCGGCGGAGACCGAGGGACCGGTCCCGCTCGCGCCGCGCGCCGGCCGGCTGCCCGGTCCGGGCGAGGCACCTCGGCTACGCTCGCCATCGTGCCCCCCACTCGCCGTCGCGCCGCGCTGGTCGCCGCACTCGTGCTCGCCGCGGGCTGGACGACGACGTCGTGCGGGATCCATCTCGCCGAGGCGCCGCCGGCGGTCCCGACACCGGACGCGGCCGAGATCGCCCGGTCGGGCGCCGTCGAGGCGGCCGAGCGGATCGGGGCGGTGGCGCGGGCGGCGTCCTCCTCGGTGACCGATCCGGGCCTGTCGAGCGTCCTGGACCAGATCGCCGCCGGGTCCGCCACCCAGGCCGAGACCCTCGGCGGCACCTGGACACCGCCGCCCCGCCCCACCCCGTCGAGCACGGACCCGTCGGACCCGGCCTCGTCGTCCTCCGCGCCGACGGCGGCGACGCTCGAGGACGTGCTCGTCGCGCTCAGCGAGGGCGCCACCACCGCGCGGGACGGCTCCACGACGTCGGACCCGACGCTCGGCCGGCTCCTGCTCTCGGTCGCGCTGTGGCGCGACCTGGCCGCGTTCGAGCTGACCAGGGCGGCCGACGCCGCCGGCGAGGGCGAGGCGGTCCAGGCCGTGACGCTCTCCCGCGGCGGGATCGACGACGCGGCGCTCCAGGTCTCGACGCTCGGCTCGAGCCCGGAGCTCGTCCGCGGCCTCGACGGGACGGCCTTCACCTACGAGGCCCTCGCGGCCCGCACCTCTGACGAGACGTCGCGCGCGACGTGGGTCGCGCGGGCCGCGGCGCTGCGGCGGGCCGGGGACACCGTCGCCGTGGCGAGCGGCGTCGCCGGCACCTCGAACGACCCGCGGCAGGGGTTCTACGACGTGGCGTCGGTCCTGGCGCTGGACGAGACGGCCGCCGTCGCCACGCTCGAGGCCTCGCTCGCGGAGCTCTGGGTCAACGCCGACGCACCGGGCGCCCTGCGTCCGACGGTCGCCGACGCGGCCCTCGAGAGCTACCTCCTGGCCCTCCAGACCGGCGCGACGCTCGCACCGCTCGACTCCTCGGCGGTCGTGCTCCCGGGGCTGGTCACGCCGTCCTGAGCCGACCGTCCCGAACCGCGCGCAGCCGGGCCGACGGAGGCGGCGGACCCGACGGTCCAGGTCCGGACGGTCTCAGCGCGTGCGCCGCTGCCCGGTGATCGGGTCGATCTGCCAGCCCACCGACTCCTCGAACAGCCCGCCCGGCATCTCCGAGCCGGGCAGCGCCGGCGCATCGCGCACCGGGTCGGCGACCGCGTCCCGCACGACGTCCCGCGGCACCGCGGCCGCGCCGCCGCCCTGCAACCGCGCCCAGACCTGCGGCGGGATGGTGGCGATCACCTGGAGACACGACCCGAGCGCCTCCTCGAGCTGCTGCGGCGTGTGCTGTCCGTCCGCGACGGTGACGAGGCTGTCGCCGACGAACCGCCACGACCGGTGCAGGCGGGCGAGCAGCAGCCGCTTCATCGGCAGCGTCAGGATCTCGGCCGTGAACTCCGGCGAGTTGGTCCGGATGCGCACGGCGTCGTCGAACACCGTGTCGCCGACGAGGTGGTCGGTGCCGAAGATCCCCTGGAAGAACCGGTCCAGCGCGCCCTGGCGCGAGATCTCCAGCTCGGGCACGACGACGCCGAGGTGCACGACGACGACCGAGACCGGGACCGCCCGGTGTCCGTTCTGGCCGTCGCTGACGTAGCGGGTGTGGTCGAACGCGACGAAGGCGCGCCCGTCGGCCGTGCCCTCCACGACGTTGGTCGCGTTCGGCGTGCCCTCGAGGCCGACGCGGTGCGCGAGGCCGGAGCGGTACGCCTCGTAGCGCCAGCCGCGACCGCGGGCGTAGGCCCCGAGCGACGCCGTGCGCTCGCGGCCCCGGCGCTGCGCCGTCGTGATCGCGAGGACGACGGCGACGATGGCCCCCGCGACGACGAGGACGAGGAAGAGGACGACGACGAGCCCGAAGATCCCGATCATGCCGGCCTCAGCGGGAGGTCCGCTTGCCGGTGATGGGGTCGATGCTCCAGCCGACCGACTCCTCCAGCAGGCTCGAGCGGCTGTCGGTCGACGGCGGTGCCGGGACCACGCCCGGCGTCGGCGCCTGCGGGCCGAGCGGTTGCGGCGGCACGGCGTCGGTCACCGGCGCGACGGGCGCATCGGCGACGGGGGCGTCGACGACGGGTGCCGCCGGCGCGTCCAGCCCCGCGGCCCCGGCCTGCAGCCTTGCCCAGACGCCTGGTGGGATCGACGCGACCATCTGGAGGCACGTGGCCAGCACGCTCTCGAGCTGCTCCGGGGTGTGCTTGCCGTCGGCGACCGTGAGGAGGTTGTCCCCCGAGAAGCGCCACGACCGGTCCAGGCGGGACAGCAGCAGCGTCTTCATCGGCTGCGTCAGCACCTCGGCCGTGAACCCGGGCGAGTTCGTGCGGATGCGCACCGCGTCGTCGAACACCTTGTCCCCGACGAGGTGGTCCGTCCCGAACAGGTCGGTGAAGAACCGGCTGAACGCCCCCTGCCGCGTGATCTCGAGCTGCGGGACGGCCACGCCGAGGTTGACGGCGACCACGGAGACCGGGACGGAGCGCTGGCCGTTGTCGCCGTCGCTCTCGTACCGGACGTGGTCGAACGCGACGAACGGGTGGCCGTCGAGGACACCCTCGATGACGTTGTCGCCGTAGCTCGGCCGGGCCAGCCCGACGCGGCGCGCCAGCTCCGGTCGCCGCTGCTCGTAGCTCCAGCCGCGCGCGGCGGCGTACGCCGCCATCGACTCCTGGCGCTTGACGTTACTGCGGTGCGCGCCGACCGCGACCAGCACGATGACCGCAACGATCAGGACGATGAAGACCGGGAACACGCCGGACACGATGGCCTCCTAGGGGTGGTCAGGCGAACCGTGCAGTCTGCCACACGTCAGCGCAGCGACGCCACCGTCTCGACGACGACGTCGGCCGCGTCCGCCACGGGCACCTGCTCCGTCACGCCGCTCGCGCGTCGTCGCACCTCGACCGTGCCCTCGGCCAGCCCGCGGCCGACGACGACCGTGACGGGGAGGCCGATGAGCTCGGCGTCGGCGAACTTCACGCCCGGGGAGACCTTGCGGCGGTCGTCGTAGAGGACGTCGAGGCCGGCGGCGTCGAGGGCGACGGCGAGGGCGTCCGCGGCGGCGAACACCTCCTCGTCGCGGCCCGTGGCGACGATGTGCACCTGGGCCGGCGCGACGGCGACGGGCCAGGCGAGGCCCTTGTCGTCGTGGTACGCCTCCGCGATCGCGGCGACGGCCCGCGAGACGCCGATGCCGTAGGAGCCCATGTGCACGACGCGCGACTTGCCGTTCTGGTCGAGCACGGTGAGCCCGAGCGCCTCGGAGTACTTGGTCCCGAGGTCGAACACGTGGCCCATCTCGATGCCGCGCGCGAGCTCGAGCGCGCCGGAGCCGTCGGGCGCCGGGTCGCCGGCGCGCACCTCGGCGGCCTCGATCGTGCCGTCGGCGGTGAAGTCCCGCCCGGCCACGAGGTCGAACACGTGCCGCCCCTCCTCGTTCGCCCCCGTGACCCAGCGGGTCCCGGCGACGACGCGCGGGTCGAGCAGGTAGCGGACCGCCCCGGAGCGCACGCGCCCCCGTGCCGCACCGTCCGCACCCGCGTGGGCGTCGTCGTCGACCTCGCGCTCCCCGCCCGCGTTCGGGCCGAGGACGGCGGGGCCGATGTAGCCCTTGACCAGCTCCGGGTGGGCGGCGAAGTCGGCGTCGCCGGCCTGCTCCACCTCGGCCGGGGCGAAGGCGGCCTCGAGCCGCTTCGGGTCGACCTCGCGGTCACCGGGCACGCCGATGACGACGACCTCGCGCTCGCCGTCGGGGTGGGCGACCGCGACCACGACGTTCTTCAGCGTGTCGGCCGCCGTCCACGGCCGGTCGGCCCGCGGGTGGAGCGCGTTCGCCGCGTCGACGAGCGTGGCGATCGTCGTGGAGTCGGGTGTGTCCTCGACGTGGGCGGCCGGGAGGTCGTCGTACGCGCGCGCGTCGGGGACCGGGGTCGTCACGGCCTCGACGTTCGCCGCGTACCCGCCGGCCGAGCGCACGTAGGTGTCCTCACCGACCGGCGACGGGACGAGGAACTCCTCCGAGCGGGAGCCGCCCATCGCGCCGGAGGTCGCGGCGACGATGACGTAGGGCAGGCCGAGCCGGTCGAAGATCCGCTCGTACGCGTCGCGCTGGGCGGCGTAGGAGGCGGCGTGGCTCTCGGCGTCGACGTCGAAGCTGTAGGCGTCCTTCATGACGAACTCGCGGCCGCGCAGCAGCCCGGCGCGGGGGCGCGCCTCGTCGCGGTACTTCGTCTGGATCTGGTACAGCGTGAGGGCCAGGTCCTTGTAGCTGGAGTACAGGTCCTTGACGACGAGCGTGAACATCTCCTCGTGCGTCGGCGCGAGGAGGTAGTCGTTCTCGCGGCGGTCCTTGAGCCGGAACAGGTTGGGGCCGTACTCGGTCCACCGGTTCGTCGCCTCGTACGGCTCGCGGGGCAGCAGCGCCGGGAAGTGGATCTCCTGGGCTCCGGCGGCCGCCATCTCCTCGCGCACGATGCGCTCGACGTTGCCGAGCACGCGCAGCCCGAGCGGCAGCCACGTGTAGATCCCGGGCGCGGCGCGGCGGATGTACCCCGCGCGGACGAGGAGCTTGTGGGAGTCGACCTCGGCGTCGGCCGGGTCGTCGCGCAGTGTGCGCAGGAACAGGGTGGAGGACCGCATCAGCACGTCCGCCAGCCTACTGGGCCTCCCGCGGGGCGCCGCCGTCACACGACGATCGTCGTGTACTCCCCGACCTCGGTGAACCCGACGCGGCGGTAGGTGCGGCGGGCGCGGGAGTTGTAGTCGTTGACGTAGAGCGAGACGGTCTCGGCACCGAGCGCGAACGCGTGCTCGACGACGGCGGCGGTGCCCGCCGCGCCGATCCCCTCCCCGCGTCGGCTCGGGTCGACCCAGACGCCCTGGAGCTGGGCGACGCCGAGCGCGAACGCCCCGATCTCCGCCTTGAACACGATCCGGGGGACGCCGCCCTCGTGCTCGACGAGGACGAACGACCGCCCGCTCTCCACGAGCTGCCGCACGCGCCGCTGGTACCCGGCGCCGGAGCCGAGCGGGGAGTAGCCGTACTCCTCGGTGAACATCGCGACGGAGGCGGGCAGGAGGATGTCGAGCTCGTCCTCCCGGGCCGGACGCACCAGCGGGTGCGGCGCGGTCGCCGGCGGACCGGTGAGGGTGAGCGAGGGCTGGCGTCGCACCTGGCGCGGCTCCGGCATCGCCTGCGCGAGGTGGCTCCAGACGACGTGGACCGCCGCCGAGTCACCGACGACGGAGGAGAAGCGGCGCGTGCGCTGGATCACCTGCCCGGCGAGGGCGGCGAGCCCCCGACCGGACGGGCTGACCGGGACGAGGTTGGAGCCGAGCCACAGGAGCGAGACCAGCTCCTCGCCCTCGAACGCGCCCCACGCCCCGACGCCGAGCACGGGGCTGACGCCGCCCTCCTCGATCCGCGCGGCCGCGAGCACGGCGGCGACGGGGTCGCGCGCGCACAGGTCGAGCGCGCTCGCCTCCTCCCCCGGCGTGAGGGCGCGCACGGACACGGCTAGCCGCCCGTCAGCGTGATGGGGGCCACGAGGTCCGCCACCGTGAGCACGACGAACATGACGAGGAACGCCCCGATCACCACGTACGTGAGCGGGAGGGCGCGCGCGGTGTCCACGGGCCCCGGGTCGGGCCGCCCCCGCCAGCGCGCGACGCGGCGGCGGACCGCCTCCCACAGGGCCCCGGCGACGTGGCCGCCGTCGAGCGGCAGCAGCGGGATGAGGTTGAACGCGAAGAGCGCGAGGTTGAGCGAGCCGAGCAGCTGCAGGAGCAGCAGCACCGAGCCGGTCACGCCGAAGACGTTGTCGGTGCCCGTCGCCTCGCCGGCGATCCGTCCGACGCCGACGATGCCGATGACGCCGGCGTCCCGCTCGCCGCCCGTGACGAGCGCGACGACGAGGTCGAAGAGCTGCACGGGGAGCGTCACGATGAGACCGAAGGTCTGCGCGACCGTGTCGCCGAAGATCCCGAGGAACTCCCCCGGCGAGACCGGCGCCAGCTCCCGCACCGGCGTGATGCCGACGACCGGGACCGGGTCGGTCCCCTCGGCCGCGGGGACGAGCGTCGGCGAGATCGGCAGGTCCAGCCGCGTCCCGGCGCGCTCCACGGTGACGACGGCGGGCGCGGCCTCCCCCGTGACGATGCGCTCCTGCAGGTCCGGCCAGTCGGCGATCGGCGTCCCGTCCCATGCGACGACGACGTCGCCCGGCTCGATGCCGGCGGCGGCGGCGGGCGACGGGTCGTCGGCATCGGTGCACGCGGCGCCGCCCGCGGCGACGCAGGGCGAGACGGCGGCGATCGTCGTCGTGGTCGACGGCAGGCCGATGCCGCAGAAGGCGATGGCGAGCAGGACGAAGCCGAGGACGAGGTTGGCGAACGGCCCACCCAGCATGACGACGATCCGCCGCCGGACCGGCAGCGCCGAGAACGTGCGGGACTCCTGGCCGGCGGCGATCTCCGACGCGGAGAACTCGCGCGCCTCCGCCGCGATCTCGCGGGACCAGCGACGCAGCCCGCGCCGGTCGCCGACCACCCGGCGCGACGCCGTCGCGGCCGGGAGCTGGGCGTCGGTCGGGTACATGCCGACCATCCGGATGTACCCGCCGAGCGGGATCGCCTTGACGCCGTACTCGGTGCCGCCGCGCACCCGCGACCACAGGGTCGGCCCGAAGCCGACCATGTACTGCTGGACGAGGACGCCGAACCGTTTCGCCGGCAGGAGGTGACCGAGCTCGTGCCAGGCGATGGACACGAGCAGGCCGAGGAGGAAGACCCCGACGCCGACCCAGAACACGGTGGCGGTGCTACTCGACGGCGAGGAGCACGTCGACCACGCGGTCGAGGTACGCGTCGACGGGACCCTCGGCGTAGGCGCGCGAGCGCGGCGCCGAGGCGAAGGAGGCCGTGCGCACCTCGGCGGCGGTGATCGGGGTGCCGTCGTCGAAGTAGGCGACCAGCCGGTCGAGCAGGGCGTCGACCTGCTCGGGGTCGTAGCCGCGTCCCCGCTCCGGCGGCGCGAAGCGCTGGCCGTCGGGCCGCTTGAGCCGGTCGTAGAGGGACGTCGCGCGGTCGACGACGGCGTCCATCCACGCGTGCTGCCCACGGTCGGCGATGAAGTCGGTGCGCTCGGCCGCGACGAACGCGGCCTCCAGCCGGTCCAGCGCGGCATCGACGCTGGCCGCGTGGTAGCCGCGACGGACCAGGTCGAAGGCCGCGGAGCGGACGTCCGACGCGCCGAAGTCGGCGGCGTCCTGGCCGCCGGGCGTCACGCCGTTCTCGTAGACGGCACGCGCGTGCGCGAAGAACTCCTCGACCTGCTTGGGGTCGTATCCCCGCTGGGTCGGTGCCACCCGAGGAAAGAGCTGGCTCACCGGCTCGCCTCCTTCGTCGTCTCGTCGATCGTCTCGCTTGTTGCTCGGGATACTGCTGCAGACGCGCTGTCGTCGGAGCCCCGTCCGCGACGCGGACGGGCCCCCGGCTGGTCCTCGGCCCCCGCCGCGAGCTGGCCGCACGCGCCGTCGATGTCGCTGCCGCGTGTGTCACGGATGGTGGTCGGGATTCCCGCTGCACGCAACCGTGCCACGAACTCGGCCTCGACGGCGGGATCGCTCGCCGTCCACTTCGAACCCGGTGTCGGGTTGAGCGGGATCGGGTTGACGTGGACCCAGCCGCGGCCGCGCTTGACGAGCTCGTCGGCCAGGAGGCTGGCCCGCCAGGCGTGGTCGTTGATGTCCCGGATGAGGGCGTACTCGATCGAGACGCGCCGGCCCGTGACGTCGAAGTAGCGCCGCGCCGCGTCGAGCGCCTCGCCGACCTTCCAGCGCGAGTTGATCGGGATGAGCTCGTCCCGCAGCTCGTCGTCGGGCGCGTGCAGCGAGAGCGCGAGCGTCACCGGGATGCCCTCGGCCGCGAGCTTGTCGATCGCCGGCACGAGACCGACGGTGGAGACGGTGACGTTGCGCGCCGAGAGCCCGAGACCCGACGGAGCGGGCTCCACCATGCGGCGGACGGCGTTCACGACGGCGCGGTAGTTGGCGAGCGGCTCGCCCATGCCCATGAAGACGACGTTGGACAGCCGGGTCGGGCCGCCCGGAAGGTCGCCGTCCCTGCTGGCCCTCGCCGCGAGGCGGACCTGCTCGATGATCTCGGCCGTCGAGAGGTTGCGGGTGAGGCCGAGCTGGCCCGTGGCGCAGAACGGGCAGGCCATGCCGCAGCCGGCCTGGCTCGAGACGCACAGCGTCGTCCGGTCGCGGTAGCGCATGAGCACCGACTCGACCTTCGCGCCGTCGTGCATCGACCAGAGTGTCTTGACGGTGTCGCCGCCGTCCGCCTCGAGCGTGCGGACGGGCGTGATGAGCTCGGGCAGCAGCGAGGAGACGAGGTCGTCACGTCCCGTCGCGGGCAGGTCGGACATGGCGTCCGCGTCGCGCGTGAGGTGCGTGAAGTAGTGGCGCGAGAGCTGGTCGGCCCGGAACGCGGGGATCCCGAGCTCCTTGGCCGCGTCCTTGCGCTCGGCGACCGTGAGGTCGGCGAGGTGGCGCGGCGGCTTGCCGCGCCGCGGCGCGGCCATCTGCAGGCGCGGTCTGGCCCCGGGGGCCGGCGCGGTCGTGGTCGACGCGGACGACGGCGCGGCCGTCGCGGTCGACGGCGCGGCGGGGGCCGGCAGATCGGTGGTCATGGAGTCCTCACAGTGGTCATTGTCCCCTCGTCGGGGCGGCGCCGCACCGGATCAGGCGGGCACCAGGTAGGCGAGCAGCACGGTCACGACGGGCGCGACGACGAGCAGGGCGTCGATGCGGTCCAGCATCCCGCCGTGGCCGGGCAGGAACGAGCCCATGTCCTTGATCCCGAGATCGCGCTTGATGAGCGACTCGGCGAGGTCCCCGACCACCGCGGCGAGCACCGCGACCACGCCGAGGAGGAGGCCGGCCCACCACGCCAGGTCGAAGAACCAGATCCCGAGCCCGACCCCGACGGCGACCGCGAGCGCGATCGAGCCGCCGAAGCCCTCCCAGGACTTCTTCGGGCTCACGGTCGGCGCGATCGGGTGGCGTCCCCAGAGCACGCCGGCGGCGTAACCACCCGTGTCGCAGGCCACCGCCAGGGCGGTGATGTAGAGGACGCGGAGCGCGCCGTCGCCGGCCGCGAGGGCGATCCCGAGGAACGAGCCGAGGAACGGGACGTAGGCGGCGACGAAGACGGAGGCGCTGGCGTTGCGCAGCGCGAGCGCCCCGGGGGTGTCGATGACGCACCAGACCACGAGTGCCCCGGCCGTGACGACGAGCGCGACGACGAGCGCCTCGGGACCGACGAGGTAGGACGACACCACCATCCCGGCCGTTCCGACGACCAGCGGGAGCAGCGGGATCGCCACGCGGACCTTCGCGAGGGCCGTGCGCAGCTCCATGACCGCCATCACCATGACGGTGATGGCGAGGACGCCGAACAGCTCCTTGCGGATGAACAGGCTCGCCAGGAACAGCGCCCCGAGGCCGAGGCCGACCCCGATGGCGACGGGAAGGTTGCGCCCGGCGCGCGAGGACGGGGCCGCGACGACCGGCATGGTCGTGATCGGGTCGAGGGGCGCGGCCAGCGTCGGGATCGCGGCGGGGGGGGGCTCGTCCGCGGCGGACGCGGGCTCGACAGTGGGTTCGGCGACGATCGTGGGCTCGGTGCCGGAGGCGGGCTCGGCACCGTAGGCGGGCTCGGCCGCGGCGGCGATGGGATCGCCGGAGCTGGACGCCGATCCGGCCGTGGCGGAGGCACCGGCGTTGGTCGGGGCCGGTCGAGTCGGTGCCGAGGCCGGCTCGGCCGGCACCGTCCCGGTCGGCGTGGCGGAGGTCGGTGTGGCGGAGGTCGGCGTGGCGGAGGCCTGCGTCGCCGAGGCCGGCGCGGTCGCGACAGGTGCTGCGGTCACGCTCACGGTCGATACGGGTCCCGCCGGAGCGCCGGCAGCGACATGGGTCCGGTCGTCGGCGCCCTCCGCCGGGCGCCGGGACCGGTCCGCAGCCCCGGGCTCGGCGGCTGTCGGCTCGACGACGACCGGAATGGCTCCCGTCTCTGCCCGCAGGGCGCGCAGCTCGCGCCGGCTGAGGATGACGGTGGCCGTGTCCGAGAGCCGGTCGGGGCCCTGCGGCGCGGCGGGCTCGACCGTGGCGTCCGGGGCGGGAGTCCCGGGCGCGGTCGACGTCCGGACGGACGTCGATGCCGAGCCCGGACGCGTGCCCTCGTCGCCGGCCGTCTCCTCGACGGCGGGCTGGTCGACGGCGGGCTCCGGCCCCCGAGCGGTCGCCGACGTCGCGGCCGCCCGGCGCAGGGCGCGTCGGGAGACCGGGGGCGAGTGCTCGGGTTCGGTGGCGGGAGCGTCCGGGGTGGTCACGCGGTGTCAGACCTCGAGGAGCTCGCGCTCCTTGTGCGCGACCAGGGAGTCGATCGTCTCGACGTGGCCCTTCGTGATGCCCTCGAGCTCCTTCTCGGCGCGGGCGACCTCGTCCTCGCCGACCTCGCCGTCCTTGACGAGTCGCTCGAGCTCGTCCTTGGCCTTGCGACGCACGGCGCGGACGGAGACGCGGGCCTCCTCGCCCTTGTGCTTGGCGAGCTTCACGTAGTCGCGGCGGCGCTCCTCGGTGAGGACGGGCATGGAGACGCGGATGACGTTGCCGTCGTCGGTCGGGTTGACGCCGAGGTCGGAGTCGCGCACGGCCTTGACGATGTCGTTCGTCGCGGCGCGGTCGTACGGCTGGATGAGCACGGTGCGCGCCTCGGGGATGGTGACGCCGGCGAGCTGCTGGAGCGGCGTCGGGGCGCCGTAGTAGTCCACGAGGATGCGGTGGAAGAGGCTCGCGTTGGCACGGCCCGTGCGGATCGCGGCGAACTCCTCCCGGGCAAACTCGACGGCCTTGTCCATCTTGTCCTCGGCCTCGAGGAGAATGTCGTCGATCACTGCTGCTCCTAACGTGGCGCCCGGTCGGGCACCGCTGCTGTCGTGGTGGTCGGCCCGGTGAGGCCGTCGGGCTGGACTCAGGCCGTGACCACGGTCCCGATCTTCTCACCCCGGAGGGCGCGCGTGACGTTGCCCCGCTCGTTCATGCCGAAGACGCGCATCGGCAGGGCGTTGTCCCGGCACAGGCTGAAGGCGGTCGCGTCGAGCACGCGCAGGTCGCGCTGCAGCGCCTCGTCGAAGGTCAGGTGGTCGAGCTTCGTCGCCGTCGGGTCGACCTTCGGGTCGGCCGTGTAGACGCCGTCGACGCCGTTCTTGCCGACGAGCACCTCGTCGCAGTGGGTCTCGAGGGCCCGCTGGATCGAGACGGTGTCGGTGGAGAAGTAGGGCATGCCCGCCCCGGCGCCGAAGATGACGGCGCGGCCCTTCTCGAGGTGGCGGATCGCGCGGAGCGGGATGTACGGCTCGGCGACCTGTCCCATGGTGATGGCCGTCTGGACGCGCGTGCTCACCCCGGCCTTCTCGAGGAAGTCCTGCAGGGCGAGGCAGTTCATGACGGTCCCGAGCATGCCCATGTAGTCGGCGCGGGCGCGGTCCATGCCCCGCTGGGAGAGCTCGGCGCCGCGGAAGAAGTTGCCGCCGCCCACGACGATGGCGACCTGGACGCCGTCCGTGACGGCCTCGGCGATCTCACCGGCGATCCTCGAGACGACGTCCGGGTCGAGACCGATCTGGCCACCACCGAACACCTCCCCGGAGAGCTTGAGCAGAACGCGGCGGGGGCGGGCGGTGGGCTCGGACATCGCGGTTCCTACGCTTCCTTCGGCTGGCAGGCGGTGGATCGACTGCGCTGGCGGCTGGGACGAACGGGTGGTGATGTGCGACGGCGGCCCCGACCACGTGCGTGGTCGGGGCCGCCGTTCGGTGTCAGGCGCCGACGCGGAAGCGGACGAAGCCGGTCACGTTGCCACCGGACTCGGTGACGACCTGGCCGACCGTCTTCTTCGGGTCGCGGGCGTAGGCCTGCTCGACGAGGACCTGGTCCTTGAAGAACCCGTTGAGGCGGCCGTCGACGATCTTGGCGAGCGCGGCCTCCGGCTTGCCCTCGTTGCGGGCGATCTCCTCGGCGATGCGACGCTCGTCGGCGACCGTCTGCTCCGGCACGTCCTCACGGGTGAGGTACAGCGGGGAGTAGGCGGCGATGTGCTTCGCGATGTCGTCGGCGATCTCCTGGGCGGCGACGTCCGACGCGACGAGCACGCCGATCTGGGCCGGGAGGTCCTTGGCCGTCTTGTGCAGGTAGACCGAGATGCGCTCGCCCGGGACGCGGGTGACGCGACGCACGACGATCTTCTCGCCGAGCGTGGCCGCAGCCTCGTCCACCAGGTCCGCGACGGTGCCACCGTCGACGGCTGCGGACAGCAGCGCGTCGGCGTCGGCGGCCTGCGAGGCGACGGCGGCACCGAGCACCTTGTCCGCGAGGGCGAGGAACTTCTCGTTCTTCGCGACGAAGTCGGTCTCGGCGTTCAGCTCGACGAGGACGCCGACCTGGCCGTCGGCGTCGGGGGCGTCGACGACGGCGGCGGTCACGAGACCCTCCGACGCGGCGCGACCCTCGCGCTTGGCGACGCCCTTGAGGCCCTTGACGCGGATGATCTCCAGAGCCTTCTCGGAGTCGCCCTCGGCCTCGTCGAGCGCCTTCTTGACGTCGAGCATGCCGGCACCCGTGCGCTCACGGAGCGCCTTGATGTCAGCGGCGGTGTAGTTCGCCATGACTGTTCTCTCTTCCGATCGTGTAGTCGAGTGGTGAGCTGGCGCCGGTCAGGCGTCGCGGCCCTCGGCCGCGGCCTCGACCTCGTCCGCCGCGACCTGGGCCGCGTCCGCCACGACCTCGGCGACGACGGCGGCAGCCTCGTCGGCCTCGGAGCCCGTGACCTCGGCCACGGCCTCGGCGACCTCGGCCTCGACGAGGACCTCGTCGGCGGCGAGCTGCGCGTCAGCGGCAGCCTCACCGGCGGCGACCTCGCCCGCGAGGAGCTCGGTCTCCCACTCGGCGAGCGGCTCGGCCTCCTCGCCGGTCTGGGAGCCGGAGTGACGGGCGATGGTGCCGTCGGCGACGGCGTCCGCGACCACGCGGGTGAGCAGCGCGACGGCGCGGATGGCGTCGTCGTTCCCGGGGATCGGGAAGTCGACCTCGTCCGGGTCGCAGTTCGTGTCGAGGATGGCCACGACCGGGATGTTGAGCTTGCGGGCCTCGGCGATCGCGAGGTGCTCCTTCTTCGTGTCGACGACCCACACGGCCGAGGGCACCTTGGCCATGGTGCGGATACCGCCGAGCGTGCGCTCGAGCTTCTCCTTCTCGCGGCGCATCATGAGGAGCTCCTTCTTCGTGCGGCCGGAGGCGGCCACGTCGTCGAAGTCGACGTCCTCGAGCTCCGCGAGGCGCGCGAGGCGCTTGGAGACCGTCTGGAAGTTGGTGAGCATGCCGCCCAGCCAGCGCTGGTTGACGTAGGGCATCCCGACGCGCGTGGCCTGCTCGGCCACCGTCTCCTGGGCCTGCTTCTTCGTGCCGACGAAGAGGATCGTCCCGCCGTGCGCGACGGTCTCCTTGACGAAGGAGTACGCGCGGTCGATGTCCGCGAGCGACTTCTGCAGGTCGATGATGTAGATGCCGTTGCGCTCGGTGAAGATGAAGCGCTTCATCTTCGGGTTCCAACGGCGGGTCTGGTGCCCGAAGTGAACGCCGCTCTCGAGGAGCTGACGCATGGTGACGACGGCCATGGCACGTCCTTTCGGCGTGGGCGAGCCCACGCATCGTGCGGCGCGCGTCGGCGGGTCCTGCCCACGACGCTGCCGCGTGTCGGTTGCTGACCGTTCCCCTCTCGGGGCGGTCCCTGGTGCTCACGACGCAGCACTGCCACTCGGATCGATGTCCGAGATGGACCGAAGAACTGCGCCCCGGGCGGCTCGGTCCGCCCGCGCGAGGACCATGACGGGACTCGTGCTGGCGGCTGCCGACCGGTGGGTGGGCACGCGATGTCACTCGGCACGGACCGAGTGCGCCTTCCATCCTACTGCCTCAACGGATAGAGGCGGATCACGGGCCGCGGACTCACGAGCAGGACGGGGTCGACGTAGTCGTCACGACCGCGGCGCGCACCCCAGTGCAGGTCGGCGCCCGTGCCGTGGCCCGCCTCCAGCGTGCCGATCACCTCTCCTCCAGCGACCCGCTGCCCCGCCGCGACGCCGGGCAGGACGGGCTCGTAGGTCGTGCGCAGCCCGTCGTCGTGGTCGATCGACACCACGGGCCTGCCCGCGACGCTGCCGGCGAAGGCGACGACGCCGTCGCCCGCCGCGCGCACCTCGTCCCCCTCGCTGCCGGCGAGGTCGGCGCCGCGATGCCCCGCCAGCCAGGGAAGGGCCGGATCGTCGAAGGGGCGCGTGACGTCGCCGTCGCCGATCGGCCAGTCGTAGACGACGTCGGCGTGACGGCGCGCCGGGCGAGCCGAGGCATCGGGGGCGACGACGAAGGAGAGCGCGACGAGCGCCGCAAGGATCGCCGCGAGGGCGAGGTGCAGGGTCCGGTGGTTCGGCCCGGTCGGCCGATTCCGTCTGATCGACTGGTTCATCGCTCGAGCGTGCCGGTTCTCCGCGGCCCGCGCGGGGGGCTGGCGGGACACGGTGGACGCACGCACATCTCGCGACGCTGTGGACAGCGAGCGCCCCGGGTCAGGGGCTCGAACCGGGGCGGGCGGCGACCGTGAGCCGACGGGGTCTCGCGCGCACCACCACCCCGTCCGGCGTGCGGGTGGCCGCTCGGCACCGTTCGCCTCCGCACTCACGCGCGGGTTGGCGTGAGCGGACCGGCTCGACCGGCGATGCGTTCGGCGCCGGTGGCGGACGCGGTCCGGCGCAAGCGAGCGCCCCCTCGGCATCGTGCAGAGCACCGGCTCCAGACGCGGGATGGGCGCGAGCCTTCGGTCGCTCGGCGGCGCCCTCCGCACGCCCCAGCGCGCCGGACCGGCGCAAGCCGACCGTGCCGCCGGGCGCCGGTCTCAGGCGCGTGGGTGCGCCTGGCGGAACGTCGCGAGCAGCCGCTCCGGTGAGACGTGCGTGTACCGCTCGGTGGTCGCCAGCGAGGCGTGCCCGAGCATCTCCTGGATGGTGCGCAGATCGCTGCCACCCTCGAGCAGGTGCGTGGCGGCGGAGTGGCGCAGCCCGTGGGGGGCGATGTCCGGGACGCCGGCGATCGTCGCGGCCCGGTGGACGATCGTGCGGACCGTCCGCGGGTCGATCCGACCGCCCCGGACGCCGACGAACAGCGCGTGGCCGGCGCGTGGGCCGGCGAGGTCGGCGCGACGGGTCAGCCACCGACGCAGCGCCTCGGCCGCCGGCGTCCCGAACGGCACGACGCGCTCCTTGTTGCCCTTCCCGAGCACGCGGACGAGGCCGGCGGGCAGGTCGAGCGCGTCGACGTCGAGGGCGCACGCCTCCGACACCCGGATCGCCGCCCCGTAGAGCAGCTCGAGGATGGCAGCGTCCCGCGCCTGGACCGCCGCCAGCTCCGCGGAGTCGCCCGCCCCACGGCGTGCCGCGGCACCCGGACCACCGGAACGGCGCGCCGGATCGGCCTCGACGGCAACGCCGGAGTCGGCTCCCGTCGAGTCGTCGTCCGGACGGTCCGGACCGACCCAGCCGTCGGGGTCGGTGGAGCCGTCGGGGTCAACGGAAGGACGGTGCGCCGTCGCCACGTCACGGGCGGCATCGACGGCCAGGGCCGCCTGGCGTGCGCTGAGGACGGTCGGCAGGGTCCGGTCCGCGCGGGGCGCCTTGAGCCGGAGGGCGGGGTCGATCGCCAGATGCCCCTGCGCCGTCGCCCAGGCCGTGAACGTCCGGACGGCGGAGGCGCGCCGCGCCATGGTCGAGCGGGCGAGACCGCGCGTCGTCTGACCGGCCAGCCACCGCCGCAGAACGGCGAGGTCGAGCCGCTCCAGGTCGGCGCGCGCGGCCGTGCCCGGCGTCTCGGCGAGCAGGTCGGCGACGTCCCCCAGGTAGGCGCGCACGGTGTGCTCCGAGCGCCCCCGCTGCAGGGTGAGGTAGCTCGCGAACTCCTCTAGCAGCGCCGCGTCGCCGGGCCGTGTCCCGTCGGGCACACCGACCGACGCGCGACGGGAGGACGCCGAGCGGGCGCGCTGCGCCGCCTGCTCGACGTCCCGCGCTCCGCTCACTCCCCCACGCTCGCCTCCGAACCGCCCCGACGCAACCACCGACACCCGCCCACGTCGCCCACGTCGCCCCCGTCGCCCCGGCCGTGAACCCCGCGGAACCGAATCCACACCGCCCACCCCCTTCGTCCGGGATTGACGCAAACCGAGCACTCTCCTTAAGATGGCGCTACCCAGAAGTATCGGACGCGCCAGTGGTCACGACCGGCACTCGCGGACCGAGCAGAAGTACATCGCGGGCCCGGCGGGGAAAGCCTTCGGTATGTGCCCGGCCAGCCACCCACGGTTGGAGCTGCGGCTCGGCTACAGCACGTTCGCCGGGATCCAGTGCGTCAGGTGAAGGGGCTCTCGTTGAACAAGCGAATCCTGTACCCGAGTCTCTCGGTCCTCGCCCTCACGCTCGCGTGGGCCGTGCAGCGGACGTGGGACATGGCGGCCATCTGCCTCGTCGCCGGTGTCGTCGTCGTGGGCATCGTGTGGTTCGGCGAGAGGTCGGCCGCCCGTACCCGCGCCAGAACGGAGGCGGCGGCGCCCTCGACTCCGCCGCCCGGCGGCCCCGGTCTCCCGCCTCGGGCGCCCGACCAGCGGTAGTCGACCGGTGCTCGCCGACGCGCAACCCGCCACGGGCGTAGCCCCGTCGGACGCCACGGCGGCGGGCACCGCGTCGGCGTAGTAGAGAGGAAAACATGGACAAGGGTCTCGTCCGCGCGATCATCGCGACTCTCGTGATCGCGCTCCTGAACGCCGTGCAGTCCCGATGGGACATGGCGGGGGCCAGCCTCGCGGGCGGCGGTGCCGCCAGCGCCCTCATGTGGTGGGGGAACGTGTCGGCGGCCCGGTCGCGTCGCAGGCTCGCGGGGGCGGAGTCGTCGGGGATGGCACCCAGCGGCTCGACCCGCCCGGGCACGTCGTCACCACACGCCGCGTCCCCACCCGTCGACCCGCCGGCGACACCACCTCAGGACCCCGACCTGCGGTAGCCCTCACGCCCCTCCACGACGTGCTGCCGGGCCGCCAGCCGCCCCAGGGCTGCCCGGGTCTCCGCCACCGTGAACCCGGCCGCCCGGGCCACGGCGTCGAGCCGGACGGCCCGACGCGTCGGCAGGGCATCCCACACCCGTCGCTCGCGCTCGCTCAGCCCCGGCGCGTCCCCCAGCCGGCCGACGTCCGGCTCCGGCACCAGCGCGCTCGCCGCGACGGGACCGAGCAGCTCGCGCACCTCGTCCGCGTCCCCGACGCACACGGCCTGCCCCTCCCGGATGAGCCGATGACACCCGGCCGACGCGGCCGACGTCACCGGGCCCGGCACCGCGCCGACCGGTCGCATCAGCTCGGCTGCGTGGTTCGCGGTCGACAGCGTTCCCGACCGCCACGCCGCCTCGACGACGACGCACCCGGCCGCGAGCGCCGCGATCAGCCGGTTGCGCGTGAGGAACCGGAACCGCGTCGGGGTGCAACCGGGCGGAACCTCGGCGACGACGCAACCCTCCCGTGCGACCCGTCGCAGCAGGCCGCCGTTGGCGGCCGGGTAGAACCGGTCGAGCCCGCCGGCCATGACGGCGACGGTCGACCCACCGGCCGCGAGGGTCACGCGGTGCGCGACCGCATCGATCCCGAACGCTCCACCCGACACGACGACCCGCCCCTCGGCGGCGAGCGCCGCGACGAGGTCCGCCGCGACGTGCTCGCCGTAGGAGGTGCTCGCCCTCGCACCGACGACGGCGACACCCCCCACGCGCGCCGCCGAGAGGAGCGAGGGATCACCCCGCACCCACAGGCAGTGCGGCTCCGCTCCGCCGAGGTCGAACAGCGACGCCGGCCATCGCGGGTCACCCCGGTGCAGCACGATCCCGCCGAGCGTGCGGATCAGCTCGACGTCCCGCGCCGGGTCGAGCTCACCGACGCGGGTGCGCCACCGCTCGACAGCGGCGTCGAGATGTGGCTCGCCCAGATGCTCGCCCCCGAGGACGAGCTCGAGCGCCGGTGCCGCCCCGAGCGCCGCGACCACCTCCCCGGCTGCGCGGTCGCCCGGCTCGACGAGCCGCGACCAGGCGGCCGCCACGAGGACGGGGTCGTCGCGGTCGAACGGCACGAACGCCGCCCCGGACCACGCCCGCCCGCTACCCATGACTCCCTCGCATCCGGAGCGTCATGGCCTGACCGACGTCGTCCACCCCGGGCTCATCCCGCCCGGCCAGGTCCGCGATGGTCCACGCGACCCGGTGCACCCGATCGGCGCCGCGCAGGGTGAGCAACCCGTGCTCGACCGCCCACACCAGGTCGGCCCGGGCCTGCGGGGACAACGGGTGCGTCTTGCGCAGCCACGCGCCGGGGACCGCCGCGTTGGTCGACCAGGGCCGATCGCGCCACCGTTGCCGCATCCGTCGCCTCGCCGCCAGGACCCGGGAGGCGATCGTCGCGCTGGACTCCCCGCCCTCGACCGACAGGGACGCCGCGCGCGTCTGGGGCACCTCGACCTGGAGGTCGACCCGGTCCAGCAGCGGCCCGGACAGGCGACCCAGGTAGCGCCGACGCTGGACCGAGGAGCAGGAGCACTCCTCGCCCTTCCCCGCCGCGTGGCCGCAGGGACACGGGTTCGCGGCGAGGACGAGCTGGAACCGCGCCGGGTAGCTCGCGGACCCGAGCGCGCGGTCGAGCGTGAGCGTCCCGTTCTCCAGCGGCTGGCGCAGCGTGTCGAGCACGCGCGGACTGAACTCGGGTGCCTCGTCCAGCGCCAGCACCCCCAGGTGGGCCCGGCTCGCGGCGCCGGGGCGAGGCACGCCCGACCCGCCGCCGACGATCGCGGCCGCACTCGCCGTGTGGTGCGGCGCCTCGTACGGCGGACGGACGATGAGGCCGCGGGAGGGGTCGAACGTGCCGGCGACCGAGTGCAGCGACGTCACCTCGACGGCCTCCGCCTCGGTCAGGTCGGGCAGGATCCCCGGCAGCCGCGCGGCGAGCATCGTCTTGCCGGTCCCCGGCGGGCCGACGAGGAACAGGTGGTGTGCTCCGGCCGCGGCGACCTCGAGGGCGAACCGCGCCTGGTCCTGCCCGACCACGTCGGCCAGGTCGAGCGCGGCTCCCGGCAGCGCGGCACCCGCCTCCGCGGCGGGCGCACCACCGGCGACGGCGCGCTCCACCGGCTGGAGTCGCGGCACGGTCACCTCCGCGCCGTACCGCTCCAGGAGCTCCGCCAGATGGCCGACCCCGAGCACCTGCGCACCGGGCACGAGCGACGCCTCGGCGACGTCGGCCAGCGGGACGACGACGCGGGGGCACCCGGCCCGGACGGCCGCGTGCACCATCGGCAGCACGCCCCTGACCGGGTGGACGCGGCCGTCGAGTCCGAGCTCGCCGAGGTGCACGACGCCGCGCGGCCGAGCGGGTGCGGCGTCCGCCCCGGCGAGCACCGCGACCGCGACCGCGAGGTCGAACGACGACCCGGCCTTCGGCAGCTCCGCCGGCCAGAGGTTCACCGTGACCCGCCGCTGCGGGAACGTGATCCCGCACGAGTGCACCGCGGCGCGCACGCGCTCGCGGGACTCCGAGAGCGCCCGGTCCGGGCGACCGACGAGCGTGAAGGCCGGCAGGCCCGCGGCCACGTGGGCCTCGACCTCGACGACGTCCCCCACCAGCCCGCGCAGCGCGATCGCGGAGGTCCGACCGAGGCCCATCAGCCGGCGCCCCGGACGTGGACCAGGCGGGGCTCCGACCCGTCGGGCCAGAGGATGCCGAGCACGTCGATCCGCACGTCGCTCGGACCGCCACCGCGGCCACGCGCGCGGCCCCCGGTCCCCTGCGCCTCGCTCGACCCGGCCTCGTCGGCGCGCGCCAGCCACTCCCCCGTCAGCAACCGGAGCCGCGCGAGCTTGCGCGGTGTCACCGCCGCGAGCGGGCCGCCGAGCACCATCGAGGAGCGCGTCTTCACCTCCAGCACGACGAGGCAGTCCCCGTCCCTGGCGACGACGTCGATCTCCCCGCGCTCGCCCCGCCAGTTGCGGGCGAGCACGGACCATCCCTGCTCCTGAGCCCAGGCGACGGCGAGGTCCTCCCCGCGCCGGCCGAGCGTGTCCTTCGCTGCCATGGCCACCTCCTCGGACCCACCATCGGGCACGGGAGGAGCAGGCCGCGCGGGGCCTGTGCACGGTCAGGAGAGGGCGTCGTCTCGCGACCGTGTGGACAGCGCTGGTCGGCGTCGGATCAACGGTCGCGGCGGCATGGGCCGGCCGTCGGAGCCAGGTCGTTCACCGGCTGATCAGGCGCGTCCGGTCGCGGGCGCGGGAGACGACGGTCGAGCCGGCGGATCGGTCAGCCGCGACGACGCGGCGGGCCGGCAGCGGCTCCAGAGCGCTTGGAAGGGCTCGGGTGAGGCTCAGGGAACCTGGAGGTCGGCCTTGGACAGCTCCTCGACGTTGACGTCCTTGAACGTCACGACGCGCACCTGCTTGACGAACCGCGCCGAGCGGTAGACGTCCCAGACCCACGCGTCGGCGAGGGAGAGCTCGAAGAACACCTCGCCGCCGGCCGAGCGCACCTGCAGGTCGACGTGGTTGGCGAGGTAGAAGCGGCGCTCGGTCTCGACCACGTAGGAGAACAGTCCGACGACGTCCCGGTACTCGCGGTAGAGCGCGAGCTCCATCTCGGTCTCGTAGTTCTCCAGGTCCTCTGCACTCACGAGACCATCATGCCGCGTTCGAGCGTCTCCTCCGAGTCGAGCCCGCCGGCCGGACCGAGCCCGGCGCCCGTCGGCGGCTCGGCGCCGACTGCCGAGCCGAGACCCGCCGACCCGACGCCGGGCAGCCGCCAGCTGCGCCGGTGCAGCCCGGACGGTCCGTGCTGCGCGAGCGCGGCGATGTGGCTCGGCGAGGCGTACCCCTTGTTCTCGTCCCACGCGTACCGCGGGTCCGCGGCGTGCGCCTCGCGCATCATCGCGTCCCGCTCGACCTTGGCGAGGATGCTCGCGGCGGCCACCCCGGTGCACGTCATGTCCGCCTTGATCCGGACGACGACGCGCGGCTCGTGCTCGGGCAGGATCGCCGGCCCCGCCGGGACCCGCTGCCCCGTCGGGATCGCCGGCCCCGCCGGGAACGACTGCCCAACCGAACCGTCCTCCAGCGCGGAGAACAGGTCGACGCGGCGCGTGAACCAGTCGTGGTTCCCGTCCAGCAGCAGGACGGCCGGGACCAGGCCGGCCGCGTGGATCGCGGCGAGCGCCCGCCGACCGGCGAGGGCGAGCGCGGCCATGATGCCGACGTCGTCGATCTCGGCGGCGCTCGCGTGCCCGACGGCGCAGGCGAGCGCCCACGACCGGATGGGCCGCACCAGCGCCTCGCGGCGGTGGCTGGGCAGCAGCTTGGAGTCGCGCAGCCCCGTCGGGACGCGGCGCACGAGATCGGACACGACGATGCCGACGCTCACCGGCCCGGCGAGACAGCCGCGGCCGACCTCGTCCATCGCCCCGACGACGACGTGCTCGCCGGAACCGTCCCGCGCCGCGGCGAGCTCGCGCTCCAGCCGACGGCTCGGCGGCGTCCCGGCGGTCACGGCGTCGGGTCGGGGACGTCGACGAAGGTCGCCCCCGGGTTGTGCAGCACCCCGAACCGGTCGAAGGGCCACAGGCGGACCTGCGCGACGCCGACGACTCCCTCCATCGGGACGAACCCGCCGCCGGGACCGCCCATGTGGGCGCGGGAGTCGCCCGAGTTGCCCCGGTTGTCCCCGAGCACCCACAGGTTGCCGTCCGGCACGACGACGTCGAACTCGGTGAGGCTGGGCGCGGCGCCGGGCATGACGTACGGCTCGTCCAGGGAGACGCCGTTGACGGTGATCCGGCCGGTCGGGTCGCAGCACACCACGTGGTCGCCCGGGAGCCCGATCACCCGCTTGATGAGGTGCGAGCCGGTGTTGGCCGGCAGGAGACCGACCCACTCGCCCGCCGTGACGAGCACGCGCTGGACGGGGTTCATCGTCTCCTGCGGGTCACGCAGCCAGTCGCCCGGGTCGACGAACACCACGATGTCGCCGCGGTGGAGGTCGAGAGGTCCCGGGACGAGCCGCGAGACGAGCACCCGGTCGCCCTTCACGAGCGTCGGCTCCATCGACTCGCTCGGGATGAAGAACGACTGGACGAGGAACGTCTTGATGAGCAGGGAGAGCACGAGCGCCGTGCCCAGCACGATGGCCGTCTCCCGCAGCGCGGACATCCGGCGGGGCGGCTTGCCGTCCGTCGCCCGGCGTCCCCGCCGCGTCTCGGCCGTCGGCGTCTGCCCGGAACCGGCCGCATCGCGTCCCGTGCCGGTCGCGCTCCCCTCGGCACCCGTCGCATCGCCGCCCGCGTCCGGACCCGCGCCGCCCGCGGCGTCGTCGGGAACGGCCGAGCCCGGCTCCTCGAGGTCGGTCAATGGTCCTCCTCGTGGGCCGGGCTCGGTGCGTCGGTGTGCGTGACGGGCCTGCGGTGACCGGGTCACCGCAGGGCTGAGGTCAGCGCTTCTCCTTGATCTTCGCAGCCTTGCCGCGGAGGTTGCGCAGGTAGTAGAGCTTGGCGCGGCGCACGTCGCCGCGGGTGACGACCTCGATGCGGTCGATCGTCGGGGTGTGCACGGGGAACACGCGCTCGACGCCGACGCCGAAGCTCACCTTGCGGATCGTGAAGGTCTCGCCGATGCCGCCACCCTGGCGGGCGATGACGACGCCCTGGAAGACCTGGACGCGGGAGCGGTTGCCCTCGACGACCTTGACGTGCACCTTGAGCGTGTCGCCGGCGCGGAACTCGGGGATGTCGGAGCGCAGCGAGGCTGCGTCGATCGCGTCGAGCGTGTTCATGTTGACTCCTCGTCGCGGGCCACAGGTCCACGCGATGATCTGGGCGCGTGCGCGCCCGTCGTTGGTTCGGGTGGGGTCCGCCCCCTGAGTCGACCCACCCCTGTGGCAGTGGACCGGAACGGCGCGAGACCCAGCGGACCAGTCTGCCACAGCCGCGGGGCCGGGTCGAACCGGCCCGCCCGGTCAGAACCGCCGGAGCATCACGACGTCGTCGTGCAGGTCGTCCCCGACGCGGTACGTCCGCGTCCCGACGGCGACGAACCCGTGCCGCAGGTACGCGCGCTGGGCCGGCGAGTTCCCGGCGTTCGTGCCGAGCCACACCCCCGTGAGGCCGCGTCCGTCGCGCGGCGCGACGGAGGCGAGCGTCGCCGTCATGAGCGCGTCGGCCGCACCCGTCCCGCGCAGTCGCGGGAGCAGGTAGAACTTCGAGAGCTCGACCAGCTCCTCCGGCGGCACCCCGACCTGCCGGACGTCCTCGCCCTGGGCGTCGCCGCGCAGCAGGAGGCTGAACCCGGACGGCGTGCCGTCGGCGTCGCGCAGGAGGAAGGTCGTGTGCGCCGGGTCGGACAGGTGGCGCTGCCACGCGCGCTCCGACAGGTGCTGCGCCACGTGCCGGCGCACGTCGCCGAGCACCGCGCCGTCCGGGCAGGCGAGCGGGAACGTGACCGCGGCGACGTCGGCGAGCACGGCCTCGCAGCCCAGCTCGGCGCGCTCGACGGTGAAGGGGCCGGCGAGCCGGCCGTCCCGCGCGACGACGACGCCGACGGACGCGAGCACCTCGCGGTCGTGCCCGTCCAGACGCGCGACGTCGAGCCGGCGCACGAGGTCGGGGCGGCGCTCGGCGGTCCGCCGCAGCGAGGCGTCCCGACGCCAGCGCCGGATCGCCGCGTGGTGCCCGGACAGGAGGACGTGCGGCACCGCGCGTCCGTTCCACTCGGCCGGGCGTGTGTAGACCGGGTACTCCAGCAGGGGCTCGGACGCATCGCCGAACGACTCCTCGACCACCGACTCCGGGTTGCCGAGGACGCCCGGCAGCAGCCGGACCACGGCCTCGAGCAGGGCCATCGCCGCCACCTCGCCGCCGTTGAGGACGAAGTCGCCGAGGGAGAACTCGACCACCTCGCTCACCCGGGGGTGCTCCCGCAGCTCCTCGACGACGCGGGCGTCGATGCCCTCGTACCGTCCGCACAGCACCAGGCCGCGCACCCGCGGCACCCCGTCGCGACCAGCGGCGTCGTCGCGGTTCCGCCCGGCCTCCGGACCGCCGTCACCGTCAGGACCGCCAGCGCCATCGGTGCCGTCACCGCCGTCACCAGGGAGGCCGCCGAGGCCGTCGGGTCCGACGCGGTCGGCCGGCTCCGTCTCGCGGTGGTCCCCCCGCAGCCCCCCGAGCTCCACCGCGAGCCGGGCCGCGACGGCCTGCGTCAGCGGGGTGCCCGACGGGGTCGGCACGAGCACCACGAGGTCGCGCGGGTCGTCGGCGACGACGGCCTCGACCGCCTCGAACCAGACGTCCGGCTTCATCACCATGCCGGCGCCGCCGCCGAGCGGGGCGTCGTCGACGGTGCGGTGACGGTCGTGGGCGTGCTCGCGCAGGTCGTGCACGCGCAGGTCGACCAGGCCCGAGACGCGAGCCTTGCCGATGAGCGAGAGCTCGAGCGGCGCCAGGTACTCCGGGAAGATCGTGACGACGTCGACGCGGGGCGCGACGGTCGTGGTGCCCGCGCTCACGCCTGTCCCTCCGGCTCCCCCGGTCCCTCGTCCGGTCCGCCGGGCGGCACCACCTCGGGCTCGCCGGGCTCGTCCTGGAGCAGTCCACCGGGCGCGTCGAGCACGAGCGTGCCGCCCGCGACGTCGACCTCGGGGACGATGGCCGCGACGAACGGCACGAGCGTCCGGGCGCCGGACGGCTCGCGCACGACGAGCAGGTGGTGCGCCGGGGAGTCCTCGACCGCGACGACCGCACCGAGCACGCGCCCGTCGAGCGAGCGCGCCTCGAGGCCGACGAGGTCGTCGGGGTACCAGGCGTCCTCCTCCTCGACCGCCGGGGCGAGCAGGAGGAGACCGGTGAGCGCCTCGGCGTCCGCGCGGTCGGTGACCTGGTCGAAGGCGATGAGCTGGGCGGCACCCGACGTCCGGCGGCGGGCGATCGTCAGCTCACCGACCAGCTCGTCGTCCGTGACGACGCTGGTCCCGACGGCGAGCCGGCCGGGATCGTCGGTCCGGATCTCGAGCTTGACGTCGCCGCGCAGACCGTGCGCGGCGCCGAGCCTGGCGAGGACGACGAGACCGTCGGGAACTGGCACGGGAGCCTCCGGTTGGTGGACTTCACGGGTGGCGCGACCGGCGCGCCGCGCGGCGCCACCCAGGCTCCGCGCGGCCGAAACACCGCAGGGCCGTCCGGATGGGACGGCCCTGCGGCGGTGGATCGGTGAGGCTCAGCGGCGGTCGACGTCGACGACGTCGACCCGCACCGGGCCCTTGGCGAGCGCCCCGACGACGGTGCGCAGCGCCCGGGCGGTCCGACCGGACCGGCCGATGACCCGGCCGAGGTCGCTGGGGTGGACCCTCAGCTCCAGCAGGTCCCCGCGGCGCGCGGCGCGCGTGGAGACCCGGACCTCGTCCGGGTGGTCGACGATGCCCCGCACGAGGTGCTCGAGCGCGTCGGCGAGCACGATGCTCAGGCCTCGGTGCTCTCGGCCTCGTCGGCGGCTGCCTCGTCGGCCTCGGCCGGAGCGGCGGCAGCGGCCTCGGCGGCGGCCTTGTCGGCGGACGCCTTGGCCTTGAGCTTCTCGGCGTCGGCCTCGGCGGCGGCGACGGCGGCCTCAGCGGCGACGGAGACGGCGGCGGTGTCCTTGGTGCGCAGGGTGCCCTCGGCGCCCGGCTCACCCTTGAACTTCTGCCAGTCGCCCGTCACCTTGAGCAGCGCGAGGACCTGCTCGGTGGGCTGGGCGCCGACCGAGAGCCAGTACTGCGCGCGGTCGGAGACGATGTCGATGAGCGACGGCTCCTCGGTCGGGTGGTACTTCCCGATCTCCTCGATGACGCGACCGTCCCGCTTGGTGCGGGAGTCAGCGACGACGACGCGGTAGTACGGCGCACGGATCTTGCCCAGGCGCTTGAGGCGAATCTTGACGGCCACGGTGGTGGTTACTCCTAGGTTGGTGGTGAGCTGGCGCAGACGTGCGGGCGTGGGGCACCCACGATCTGCTGCTCGGGACACGTCGCACCGCGGAGAGAGGGCCGCAGGCGCCGGGTTCAACCGACCATTCTGCCAGACGGCGAGCGGTGCCCGTGACGCGCGTCGGCTGGCGCGCACCGGCGACCAGCGCCGGGACGCGCGCCGACGACGCGGGTCAGCGGCCGAGGAACTTCCCGAGCCCCTCGGGCAGGTCGAGCTTCGGCGGTGCGTCGGGGTCGGTGAGCCCGAACGCGCTGCCGGCGGCGGGCCGGACGCCGGACGACTCGGCCCGCTCCGCCGCCGCCCGCTCCTGCGCCGCCCGCTTGGCCGGGTTGCCGGAGCGGGACTTCTTGCCGCGCTGGGGCGGGGCCTGCATGCGGCCCTTGGACTTCTTGCCCATGCCGGGCATCGACCCCATGCCGAAGCCGCCGGGCACGCCGGGGGCTCCGCCGCCGCGAGCCATCGAGCGCATCATCGTCTTGGCCTGCTCGAACCGGTCGAGCAGCCCGTTGACCTCGGTCACGGTGACGCCGGACCCGCGCGCGATGCGCGAGCGGCGCGAGCCGTTGATGATCTTGGGGGTGCGGCGCTCCTCCGGCGTCATGGACCGGACGATCGCCTCGACGCGGTCGACCTCGCGCTCGTCGAAGTTCTCGAGCTGCTCGCGGATCTGCCCCATGCCGGGCAGCATGCCGAGCATCTTCTTCATCGACCCGAGCTGACGCATCTGCTGCATCTGCACGAGGAAGTCCTCGAGCGTGAAGTCGCCGTCGCCGGCGATCTTGGCCGCCATCTCGGCGGCCTGCTCCTCGTCGAACGCGCGCTCGGCCTGCTCGATGAGCGTCATGACGTCGCCCATGTCGAGGATGCGCGACGCCATCCGGTCGGCGTGGAAGCGCTCGAAGTCGCCGACCTTCTCGCCGGTCGAGGCGAACATGACCGGGACGCCGGTGATCGAGGCGACGGACAGCGCCGCACCACCGCGGGCGTCGCCGTCGAGCTTGGACAGCACGACGCCGGTGAAGCCGACGCCCTCGGCGAACGCGTTCGCCGTCGTGACGGCGTCCTGACCGATCATCGCGTCGATGACGAACAGGATCTCCTGCGGGTCGACCGCGTCGCGGATGTCCGCGGCCTGCTGCATCATCTCCGCGTCGACGCCGAGCCGGCCCGCGGTGTCGACGACGACGACGTCGTAGAAGGCGTCCCGGGCGTGCTGGACGCCGGTGCGCGCGACCTCGACCGGGTTCCCGACGCCGTTGCCGGGCTCGGGAGCCCACACCGCGACACCGGCGCCGTCGCCGACGATCTGGAGCTGCTGCACGGCATTGGGGCGCTGCAGGTCGGCGGCGACGAGCAGGGGCGTGTGGCCCTGCTCGCGCAGCCACTTGCCGAGCTTGCCGGCGAGCGTGGTCTTTCCGGCGCCCTGGAGGCCGGCGAGGAGGTAGACGGTCGGGCCGCGCTTGGCGAACCGGAGGTCCCGCGTGTGGCCGCCGAGGATCCGGGTCAGCTCCTCGTGGACGATCTTGACGATCTGCTGCGCGGGGTTGAGCACCTTGGACAGCTCGGCCTGCTCCGCGCGCTCGCGCACCGTCGCCGTGAAGTCCCGCACGACCGGGAGCGCGACGTCGGCATCGAGCAGCGCGCGGCGGATCTCACCGATGGACGCGGCGATGTCGGCGTCGGACAGGCGGCCCTTCCCCCGCAGGGAGGAGAGGGCCTGGGTGATGCGGTCGGACAGGCTGGCGAACACTCAGACCTCGTTCGTTGACGGTTCCGGCGACCGGGAGACGGCACGACCGCCGGGCAGCGCGTGCATGGGGCGAGGTTCAGGGTATCGCGAGCGCCGCGCGCGACCGCCGCGTGAGCGTGTCGACGAGCCCGGCCCGCCACGGTGTCCAGGCCGTCGGTCCCGCGGCGCGGGAGTCGGCCTCGGTGAGCAGTCGCAGCAGCTCCAGCAGGTCGGCGCGGCCCCCGAGCGCCTCGACGACGGTGCCGGCCGTCGCCGGATCCTCCGGGTCGGCCCTCGTCGCCAGCTCGGCCAGCAGGAGGTGGTGCCGCACGAGCAGCTCGACGTCCTCGGCCGGCTCGCGGGGAACGCCGAGCCGCGGCAGCAGCTCCCGGACGATCGCCGCGCCAGCGGCGCAGTGGTCCGTCTCCCCCGCGACCTTCCCGATGTCGTGGAACAGCGCGGCGAGCAGGAGGGTGTCCCGGCCGGACGGGACCGGCCCGGTCGCCGGGTCCACCGACATCGCCGGGCCCACCGACATCTCCGAGGCGTTCGCGGCCGTCTCGACGAGGTGGCGGTCGACGGTGAACACGTGGAACGGGTTGCGCTGCTGGCGGTTGCGCACGTCCCGCCACGGCGGGAACCAGCGGGTGACGACGCCGGCGAGGTCGAGCGCCTCCCACACGGGAAGCTGCGCGCGGCCGGACCCGAGCAGCGTCAGCAGGTCGCGGAGCGCGGGGTCCGGCCACGGCTGCCGCGGGGCCGGGGCCTCGGCGAGCGCCGTGACCGTCACGGGCGACAGGGGCAGCCCGGTGGTCGCCGCCGTGGCGGCCGCGCGCAGGGACAGCAGCCGGTCCTCGCCCGGCCGGGCGTCGGCGGCCAGCACGATCTCGCCGTCGTGCTCGACGAGGCCGTCGGCGAGGCTGCGCAGCCGGGGCGCCTCGCGCCGACCGCGGACGAGGAACGGCCGCGCCACCGCGAGCGGCGAGCGCCGTGCGGCCTTGCGCGCCCGGCGGGTCGTGACGTCGAGCGTGTAGGAGACGGTGCGAGCCGCCTCCGCGAGCGAGGCCGCCAGCTCGTCCCGGTCGGGGTAGCCGAGCCGTCGGGCCACGGCGTCCGCGTCGACCTGGAGCAGCCGGGCGCCCGGACGTCCCGTCTCGAGCGCGACGGCGTCGCGGACCGTGAGGAGGTGGTCGGCGGCGCGGTCGAAGGGGCCGTGCGGCCGGTCGGCGAGCCAGGTCGCCACCAGCGCCTCGGTCACGACGGCGTCCCGGATGCCGCCCCGCGCCTCCTTCAGGTCCGGCTCGAGGAGGTAGGCGAGGTCGCCGCTGCGCTCGGCACGCTCGGCGACGGAGTCGAGCAGCTCGGGCAGCCGCCGCCTGGCCGCCCCGCGCCAGTCGGCGAGCAGCGCGGAGCGGGCGTCGACGACGAGGTCGCGGTCGCCGGCGACCGGGCGCAGGTCGAGCAGGCCGACGGCGGCGACGAGGTCGGCCGAGGCGACCCGGCGGCACTGCGCGAGCGTGCGGACGGAGTGGTCGAGGGCGAGCCCGGCGTCCCAGATCGGGTACCACAGGGCCCTGGCCAGCTCCTCGACCTGCGCCTCGCTCAGCGAGCGGCCGTCGTGGACCAGGAGGCAGTCCAGGTCGCTCGTCGGGCCGGCGTCGCGCCGCCCCTGGGAGCCGACGACGCCGAGGGCGACCCCGGTGTCGGGCACGCCCCCGACCGATCGGGTCGCCTCGGCCCAGAGCGTCTGGAGCGCCCCGTCGACCAGCTCCGCCAGCCGGTGCCGGTGCTCGCGGCCGGTGCGCATGTCGGCCGCCGACCCGGAGGCGCGATCGGGGCCGGGGCGGGTGGCGCGGACGCGGGCGTCGAGCTCGAGACGCAGACGGGGAAGGTCCCGCACACCCGGGTGCGGGACCTCCCCCGTCGATCGTGTCGACGACACCACCTGCTGCGCCGGTGGACGGTCGGTCACGGTGACCTCCGGATCACAGCGCCCCGGCGCCGTGCTCACCGGTGCGGACGCGGACGACGTCGTCGACCGGCACGACCCACACCTTGCCGTCGCCGATCTTCCCCGACGTCGCGGCCTGGACGATGGCGTCGACCACCGTCGCGGCGGTCTCGGCGGCCACGAGGACCTCGAGCCGGACCTTCGGGATGAGATCGACGGTGTACTCGGCGCCCCGGTAGACCTCGGTGTGACCGTGCTGGCGGCCGTAGCCGCTCGCCTCGCTCACGGTCATGCCCCGGACTCCGGCCGCCTCGAGGGCGGACTTCACGTCGTCGAGCCGGTGCGGCTGGATGACTGCGGTGACGAGCTTCATCTCACTTACCCTCCGTTGCGAAGCGACCGGCCGCGATGCCCTCGTAGGCGGACTCGCCGTGCTCGGTCAGGTCGATGCCGCTGATCTCGCTCTCCTCGGTGATCCGCCAGCCGACCGTCGCCTTGATGGCGATGGCGACGAGCCACGTGATGACACCGGAGAAGACGAGCGCGACCAGCGCGATGATGACCTGGATGGCGAGCTGCTCGAAGCCGCCGAAGCCCAGGTGGCCGTCGGAGAAGAACACGGAGCCGTCGACGGCGAGGAAGCCGATGAGGACGGTCCCGACGAGCCCGCCGACCAGGTGGACGCCGACGACGTCGAGCGAGTCGTCGAAGCCGAGCCGGTACTTCAGGCCGACGGCGTAGGCGCAGGCGACACCGGCGATCGCGCCGAGGACGAGCGAGCCGACCGGGTTGAGCGCACCGGCCGCCGGCGTGATCGCGACGAGACCGGCGACGACCCCGGACGCGGCGCCGAGCGACGTGGCGTGACCGTCACGGATCCGTTCGACGGCGAGCCAGCCGAGGATCGCGGCGGCGGTCGCGGCCGTCGTGTTGACCCACGCCCAGCCGGCGAGCCCGTCGGCCGCGAAGGCCGAGCCGGCGTTGAACCCGAACCAGCCGAACCACAGGAGGCCGGCCCCGAGCATCGTGAGCGTCAGGTTGTGCGGCTTCATCGGGACCCGGCCGAACCCGCGGCGCTTGCCGATGACGAGCGCGAGGACCAGCGCGGCGATGCCGGCGTTGATGTGGACGACGGTGCCGCCGGCGAAGTCGATGGGCGCCGTGTTCGCGACGCCGTCGGCGTCGACCCCGAACAGCGCGGCCGCGATGGAGCCCTCGGCCCCGGAGAGCAGGCCGCCGCCCCAGACCATGTGGGCCATCGGGAAGTAGGCCAGCGTCACCCAGATGCCGGCGAAGATCATCCAGGCGGAGAACTTGACGCGCTCGGCGAGCGCACCGGAGATGAGGGCGGTCGTGATGATGGCGAACGTCACCTGGAAGGCGATGTCGATGATCTGCGGGTAGGCGCCGAGGCCCTCGATCCACTCCCCACCCGCGTCGTAGATGACCCCCGAGAGGCCGAAGCTCTCGAAGGGGTTGTTGAAGATGCCCCCGACACTCTGGGTGCCGTACGACATCGACCATCCCCACAGGATGTAGATGACGCCGACGATCCCCATGACGCCGAAGGACATCATCATCATGTTGAGCACGGACTTGGCTCGGGACATGCCTCCGTAGAAGAGCGCCAGTCCCGGCGTCATCAGCAGTACCAGGGAGGATGCCGTGAGCATCCATGCCGCGTTTCCGCTGTCCCACTCCATGCGGGATACCTCCTCGTCTACCCGGGCCGGCCGATGCGGCCGCCGGTGGAACGAGAATCACGGCGCGCGGTTTCGAGCAGCCCCTCCGTGGATTTCCGGGACGTCACGATCGCGAGTCGGGACGTCGCGCGCGTGAACGTCGCGTTGCGGGCGCGTCACACGGGGCGGACGACGCGGCGCCTACGGCGCCGTCAGCACCTCGCGCAGCCTCGGCTCGGCTGCGAGGTAGCCGTCGAGCAGGCGCCGGCCGAGCTCGGGCGAGCTGACCAGCGGGTGCTCGGCGAACGCGCGCCACGCCAGCTCGCGGGAGCCGGTCCGCGCGGCCTCGATGGCGAGGCGCTCGCACGCCTTCACGCCGGCGACCAGCCCGAGCTGCGCCAGCGACAGCTCCGCGTGCGGGCCGGCCGGTCGCGCGCCACCGGCGTCGACGCGGGCCGACACCTCGATGACGGCGTCGTCCGGGAGCGCCGGGACGACGCCGTCGTTCGCGAGGTTGAGGATCATCCACGCGGGGTCGCCGCCCAGGAGCGCCGCCATGAGGTCGACCGCGACCTCGTGGTAGCCGCCGCCCTGCCGATCGCCCTTCTCGTCGCGCCCGAGGTCGGTGTGCTCCCGGGTCCTGGCGTCGGCCATGTAGGTGTTCTCGCGCTCCGCGAGCGCCGCACGCCATCGCCGCGCCGCCCCGACCCCCGGTCCGGCGGCGAAGAACTCCCCCTGCTGGCGGGCGAGGTAGGCGGCGCGGCCCTCGTCGTGCCCGGCCGGTCCGTCGCCGCCCTCGTGGCTCCCGGCCGGTCCGTCAGGCGCCTCTCGCTCGTAGTAGTGCAGGTACTCCCCCGGCAGGCAGCCGATCGCGCGAAGCCACGCGACGTCGTAGAGCGCGGCCTCGTCGAGCCGGAGCAGCGCCTCGTCGCTCGCGAGCAGCGCCGGCAGGTGGTCGGTGCCGTCGTGGACGAGCGAGCGCAGCCAGCCGAGGTGGTTGAGCCCGAGGTAGTCCCCCGTCGCGCCGCGCTCGGGCAGTCCCGCCGCCCTGGCCGCGCTGCGCACCAGCCCGATGGGCGTGTCGCAGATCCCGACGACGCGGTCGCCGAGCCGCGCGCGCATCGCCTCGGTCACGAGGCCGGCCGGGTTGGTGAAGTTGACGACCCACGCCTGCGGTGCCGCCTGGGCGACGACGGACGCGATCGCGTCGACCACGGGCACGGTCCGCATCGCGTAGGCGAGCCCGCCCGGGCCGACGGTCTCCTGGCCGAGCAGCCCGAGGTCGCGCGCCACCCGCTCGTCGTCCACCCGGCCCCGCGTGCCACCGACGCGGATCGCCGAGAACACGATGGCGGCGTCGGCGACGGCCGCGCGCAGGTCGCGCTCGACGCGGACCCGCGGCGCGTCGGACCCGCCGGCGCGTCCCGCCACCTGCTCGGCCACCACGGCCCGGATGACCGCGAGCCGCTCGGCGTCGACGTCGTGGAGCACGATCTCGTCGATGTCGACGCGGTCGCGGGCTCGCGAGACCGCGTCGACGACCAGCGGGACGCGGAACCCTCCGCCGCCAAGGATCGTCAGTCGCATGGGTCCAACGCTATCCGGCCGCGCCCGCACGGCGGAGCCCGGCGCGGACGTCGCGGGATGACAGACTCACGGCCATGACCGACGAGCCCGAGCTGGATCTCCTCCTCGCGGGGACCGTGTTCTTCGACATCGTGTTCACGGGGTTCCCCCACCTGCCGCGACCGGGGACCGAGGTGTGGGTCGACGGCATGGGAACGGCGCCCGGCGGCATCGCCAACCTCGCGGTCGCGGCGGCGCGGCTGGGTCTGCGGACGTCGGTCGCCTCGGGCTTCGGCGACGACCTGTACGCGGACTGGCTCTGGTCGGTGCTGCGCGACCAGGAGCGGATCGACCTGCGCTACTCCCAGCGCCACCACGGCGAGCACACGCCCGTCACCGTCGCGCTCAACTATGACGACGACCGGGCGTTCGTCACGCACGGGCACCCGTGGCCGACGTCGGTCGCGCAGATGCTCCGGACGACGCCGCGCACGCGCGCCGTGCTCGTCGACATCGGCGACGAGACGGTCCGCGAGGAGGACTGGTGGCGCCGGTGCGCCGCCGACGGCGCGCTCGTGTTCGCCTCGGCCGGGTGGGACTCGGCGCAGCAGTGGGACCGCCGCATCCTCGACGCGCTCGCCGGGTGCCACGCGTTCATCCCGAACGCCGGCGAGGCGATGGGCTACACGCGGACCGACAGCGTCGACGCCGCCGTCGACGCCCTCGCCGAGCGCGTGCCGCTGGCGATCGTCACGTGCGGGCGGGACGGCGTCACGGCCGTCGACGGCACGACCGGCGAGCGGGCGAGCGTCCCCGCCGTCCCGGTGGCGCCGATCGACACCACCGGCGCGGGCGACGTGTTCGCCGCCGCGATCGTGCTCGGCACGCTGTCCGGCTGGCCCCTCGACCAGCGGCTGCGGTTCGCCTCGCTCTGCTCGGCGCTCGCCATCACCCAGGTCGGCGGCTCGCTCGCTGCGCCCGGCTGGGGCGACGTCGCGGACTGGTGGCGCGAGCGCCAGACGGCCGCGCGGGAGGGCGACCCGGTCGCCCTCGACCTCGTGACGCGCTACGGGTTCCTCGCGGACTGCCTGCCGAGCGTCGACGCGCCGCGGGTCCGGCGCGCCGAGGCGACCATCGCGCGGTTCTCCGACGCGGGCTGAACCGACGAGCACCGGCACCCCGGCGAGCACCGGCTCGACGCCCGCTGCGGGCCGAGCGGTCGCCGACTCCTAGGACGACGGCGGAAGCTGCTCGACGAGACCGACCAGGTTCCCCTCGCTGTCGCGGATGAACGCCTGCCACTCCCGGGTGCCGGTGGGGCCGAGGCGATCGTCGGCGTGCTCGAAGATGACGTGCGGCTCGCCCTCGATCGGGACGCCGGCCGCCCGCAGCTCCTCGACCAGCTCCCGGAGCCGCGCGACGCGGAGGTAGACCAGGGCGGACGGCGCTCCCCGGTCCAGCAGGAGCCGCGTCCCGCCGAGGTCGAAGAACAGCAGGCCGGGCGGGTCGAACCGTCCGGTCGGCCCCGTCCCGAGCAGGTCGGTGTAGAACCTCTCCGCTCGGTCGAGGTCGTCGGCGTGCTGGGCGATCTGCACCAGGTCCATCGTCGCTCCTCCCGCCGGTCGTCGGTCAGCCGAGGAGCGCGTCGACGAAGGTCTCGGGGTCGAACGGCGCGAGGTCGTCCGGTCCCTCGCCGAGGCCGACGAGCTTGACCGGGATGCCCAGCTCCCGCTGGACGGCGACGACGATGCCGCCCTTGGCCGAGCCGTCGAGCTTCGTCAGCACGATCCCGGTGAGCTGCGCGACCTCGGCGAACACGCGCGCCTGACGCAGGCCGTTCTGACCCGTGGTGGCGTCGAGCACGAGGAGCGACTCGGCCACGGGGGCCCGCTTCGTCACGACGCGGGTGATCTTCCCCAGCTCGTCCATGAGGCCGGACTTGTTCTGCAACCGGCCGGCCGTGTCGACGATGACGACGTCGACGCCGTCCCGCGCGCCGCGCAGCACGGCGTCGTGGGCGACGCTCGCGGGGTCGGCGCCCTCGCGGTCCGAGCGCACGACGTCGACCCCGACCCGCTCGCCCCACGTCTGGAGCTGGTCGGCCGCCGCGGCGCGGAACGTGTCCGCCGCACCGAGCAGGACCGTCTTGTCCTCCGCGACGAGGAGCCGGGCGAGCTTGCCGGCCGTCGTCGTCTTGCCGGTCCCGTTGACGCCGACCATGAGGAACGTCGCCGGGAAGTAGACGACGGAGTCGGGGTCCTCGGCGCTGCCGCCGAGCACGTGCCGCTGCGTGTGCAGCGTGCGGTCCATCGTCGGGTCGACCTCGGCGAGCAGCAGCTCGCGCAGGATCGACCGCACCTGCGCCGGGTCCTTCGTCCCGTCGACCCGGATCCGGGTGCGCAGCTCCGTGAGGATGCGCGTGGTCGGGTCGATGCCGAGGTCGGCCTGGAGCAGCGTCTCCTCCAGCTCCTCCCACGCGGCCTCGTCGAGGTGGTCGCGCCCCAGCACGGCCAGCAGCGCCTGCCCGAGCGCGCCCGAGCGGGCGAGCCGGGCGCGCAGCCGGACGAGCCGGCTCGCGACGTTCTCCGGCTTCTGGATCGCGCCGTGCGGGTGGGTGATGACGACGCCGTCGATGGCGCCGGGATCGGCGGGCTCACCCGTGCTGGGCGGGAAGGCCGGGATCTCGCCGCCGGTCTGGGCGTCGCCCGGCCCGACCTCCCCGGCGCCGCGCCGCGAGCGCCTCGCGAGCACGAGCCCGACGACCACGACGACGAGCACCGCGACGGCGAGGATGATCCAGACGGTCGTGTCCATCCCCTCAGTCTGCCCCAGTCCGCGCGATGGGATCGGTGCCGGACGCTCCGTAGCCCGTGAGTGGCCGCCCCCGAAAGACAGGTAGTACGCGGACGGTTTCAGGTAGTCCCACGGCCAAGTGCCGCCAGAACCGCACCGACACTGGAAGTCCTCGGGGCATCTCACCCCGGGTGTTCTTTTGTTCCGAAGAGGGGGACTCACCTGATGGACATGACAACTCGCGGGCGCCAACGCGCCTGGCGACGGCCTGTGGCGATGGCAGCGACCGGACTCGTCGCCGCGGCGGGAGCGCTGACGCTCGCGGCGACGCCCGCCGCCGCCGCGACCAACGTGCCGATGGGGCTGCTGCAGCCCATCGAGACGGGCTTCGTCGTCAACGGCGACGTGCTGACCTTCGGGAACGGCCTGCTCGTCTGCGCCCAGCCGAACCCGTCCCTGCCCCAGCTCGCGTGCCCGAGAATGCACAACGGCACCGACGGCAACAACGGCTACGTCATGAACTACGTCGACGTCGACGACGACCCGACGACGTTCAACTCGAGCAGCTCGACCGTGACGATCCCGGCTGGCGCCACCGTCGCCAAGGCGTGGCTGTTCTGGTCAGCCGACGGCTTCGACCCCGAGACCGGCGGAACCGCCGAGAACGCTCAGTGCGGCGGCGGTGCGTCCGCCGACCCGAGCTACCAGCTCCCACGGACGCCCGCCTCGATCGACGACGTGGTGGCGTCCGACCCGCAGGTGTCGATCGACGGCGGGGCCTACGCCTCCGCCGGCCTGGCCGACTACATCGCCGAGGTGCCCGCGAACAACCGCGAGCACAGCATCCGGACCCACGGCGCCGTCGAGATCACGGACGTCCTCGGCGGGCTCGGCGGCGGTACCCACACCATCACCGTCGGCAACGTCGCGGGCTCCCAGGGCATCTCGTGCGCCGCCGGCTGGGCGATCCACCTCGCCTACGACCACGGCTCGTTCGACCCGGGTGACATGGACACCGCCGCACGCAAGGTCTACACCTCCTTCGGCATCGACACGGGACGCTGGGCTGACCAGCGCCAGACGCCGCTCGTCTTCGACGGCTTCAAGACGACGACCCCCGGCGCGCGCGTCCTGGTCACCGCGACCGAGGGTGACAACTCCGACGGCCCCGGCTTCAACGAGGACTTCCTCGTCGCGAGCTGGGACGGCGGCTCCGCCAACGTCGCCAACGCGCTGGGCCAGACCGTCAACGTGTTCCGCTCGCACGCCGAGAACAACGTCTCGTTCTACCCCGGGGTGGACACGGCCGACTTCTTCAACGGGAGCCAGGACACCTTCACGAGCACCATCGCCGGGGTCCCGGCGGGCACCACGTCGATCGCGCTCCTGTTCCGGTCGGCCGGCTACGAGGGCTTCAACCCCGAGGCGGTCACCCTCGCGGTCCCGGTCGGTGCCGTGATGATCGACAAGACAGCCCCCGACGGCAACGACGGGCAGGTCCTCGTCCCCGGTGGCACGCCGGCCTACAACATCGCCGTCACCAACGCCGGCGCCGTGCCGCTGCAGAACGTCGTCGTGAGCGACCCGCTCGCACTGGCGTGCTCGGTCGACGGCACGCCGCTGACCCTCACCGACGACGGCTTCGTCGTCGGAAGCCTCCCGGTGCAGGGCGAGGTGCTCCTGGAGTGCACAGGCGAGCCCGTCGCCTCCGGCGACGACAACTTCGTCAACACCGCGACCGTCACCGGCGAGGACCCGACCGGCGACCCGGTCGAGCCGGACAGCGACGACTCCGCGGTGTTCATCGGCGAGATCGAGCTGACGAAGACCGTGTCGCAGCCGGTGGTGCCGATCGGCGGCGACGTGACGTGGGACATCGTCGTCGGCAACGTCGGCCAGACCCCCATCAGGGACGTCGAGCTGACGGACGAGGACTGCACCGGCACGCTCGAGGGTCCGACGGGCCCCGGGAGCGACACGGGCACGCTGGCCCCGGGCGACACCTGGGCCTACGCCTGCACCGAGCCGCTCGAGGAGGGCAAGGTCAACCACGCCTCCGTCACCGGCACGCCGTTCGTCGTCGTGGACGGCGAGGAGGTCACGGGACCGCAGGTCGCCGACGAGGACGACGCCGAGGCGTCCGTCGCCGGGCTCGCCCTCAAGAAGTACACGAACGGCGAGGACGCCGACGAGCCGACCGGTCCCTACGTACCCGTCGGCGACGAGGTGGTGTGGACCTACCAGGTCACCAACGTCGGCGAGGTGGACCTCTACGACGTCGTCGTGACCGACGACCAGGGCGTCGTCGTCCCCGTGACGCCGACCTCCGGCGACACGGACGAGGACGGCGTGCTCGACGTCGGCGAGGTCCGGGTCTTCTCCGCCACCGGCACGGCGACCGCCGGGCAGTACGCGAACATCGGGACGGCGACGGCCGCCTTCGACGACGACCTCGACCCCGAGACGCCGCCGGTCCCGCTCGCCCCGGTGGACGACCCGTCGCACTACTTCGGCTCGGCTCCGGCGATCGACCTCGTGAAGACGCCGGACCGCACGACGGCCGCCCCGGGCGACCTCGTCACCTACACCTTCGTGGCGACGAACACGGGCAACGTCGAGCTGACCGACGTCGTCATCAGCGAGGAGTCCTTCACCGGCGGTGGGACGGTCTCCGACCTGACCTGCGCGCCCGCCCAGCCCGCCGTCCTCGCGCCGGGTGCGTCGATGACCTGCACCGCGACGTACACGGTGCAGGCCGGTGATCCCGCGACCATCGACAACGTCGCAGTCGTGACGGGTGAGCCGCCGGTCGGTCCGCCGGTGACCGACCGGGACGACGCGAGGGTCACCACGCCTCCGCCCGCGGCACCCTCGTCGCCCTCAGCCCCGGCCACCCCCTCGTCGCCCTCCGTGCAGCTCCCTCGCACGGGTGCCGCGATCGGGCTCGCCGGACTGGGTGCTCTGATCCTGGTCGCCGGTGGCGTCACTGCCCTCACAGTGCGCCGCCGAACCAGCTGATCGAGTGCCCGACACCGTGAGGCCGGACCCTAGGGGGGGTCCGGCCTCACGGCCGTTCCGGGGCGGGGACGGCGTCGAAAGTACGGTGGCAGCATGAGGCAGATCCCGGTGCTCGGTGGTCGGTTCGTCGGACGCAGGTCCGAGCTGGCCTCCGTGAGACGCGCGTTGCAGCGGGGCGAGGTCGTCACGCTGCACGGTCCGGGCGGCGCGGGCAAGACCCGGCTGGCCGTCGAGATCATCGAGGCCCGCAGGCGACGCGGCGGCGGGACGGTCTTCGTCGACCTCGGGCCGGTCAACGCTCCGGAGCTCGTCCAGCCCGCCTTCGCGTCGGCCGTCGGGGTGTCCCCCGCGCCGGGCAGCGCCGTCGACCGGGCGCTGCGGGCCCTCGCCGAGCGGTCCGACCTCGTCGTGCTCGACAACTGCGAGCACGTCCTGGACGAGTGCCGCACCCTGATCGGCCGGATCAGGGCCGAGGTGCCCGACGCGCGGGTGCTCACGACGTCGCGCGAGGTGCTGGGGCTTCCCGGCGAGTGCGTCGTCGGCGTCGGGGCGCTGCCGCTGGACCGCGGACCCGGACACCTGAGCGACGCCGAGACGCTCTTCCTCGACCGGGCGGCCCGCGTGGACGCGGCTCAGGACCCGTCCGAGCTGGACCTCGACCTGGTGAGGCAGGTCTGCGAGCGTCTGGACGGCAACCCGCTGGCGATCGAGCTCGCGGCGGCGCGCCTGGCCGTCCTGTCGCTCACCGAGCTGGCGGAGCGGGTCGAGGACCCGCTCCAGCTCCTGCGACAGCAGGGCGGCGGCCGACGCCTGCCCTCCATGGAGGACTCGCTCGACTGGACCTTCGAGCTGTGCTCACCGCGCGGTCAGGCGATGTTCCTCGACGCCAGCGTGTTCCGGGGCTCCTTCACGGTCGCCGCGGCGGAGGCGGTCACCGGGGCCGGGCCGGACGCACTCGACGTCCTGCACGAGCTCGTCGCGAAGTCCGTCCTCCTCACCGTCCGCGGCACGGGCCCGCGGCGCTTCCGCATGCTCGAGGTCGTCCGGCGCTACGCCGCGTCGCGACTGCGCGCCACGGGGCGCCTCGACCGGCTCCGGCACGCCCACGCCGCCTGGTACGCCGGGCGGGGCGCCGACCTGGAGCTGCGCTGGCTCGGCCCGGGACAGCTCGACCGGTTCCACCAGGCGCAGGCCGACCTGCCCAACACGCGGGCGGCGCTCGAGCACGTCCTCGGCCGCCCCGCCGGGCCGGACGCCGACCTGCTGCTCGGACTGGCGGTGCTGCCGAACCCGCAGCAGTGGTGGACGGCGGGACTCGTCGAGGAGGGACGGATCTGGCTCGACCGGGTGCTGGCGGTGGCGAGCGACCCCGACCTGCGAGCCCGCACCCTCTACGCCGGCACGACCTACGCGGCCGCGCTCGGCGACGAGGCCGGGACCCGCGAGCTGCTCGCGGCCTCCGTCGAGATCGCGGCCCGGCTCGACCGCCCGGAGGACCGGTCCGGGGTCGCGTTCGTCCGGGGCTTCGTCGCCCTCCTGTCGGGCGACCCGGTCGAGGCCCGGCGGATCGCGCGGGACGGGCTGCGCGAGCTCGCGGAGGACTCGGTCGAGCCGACGGCCTTCCGGCTGCTCCAGGTCCTGACCTACGCCCAGCACCTCCTCGGCGAGACGGACGAGACGGCGGCCGCGTGCCGGGAGGTGCTGCGGCGCTCGGACCTGTGCCAGGACGAGGTCTACTACCGGTCGTTCGCCCAGCACGTGCTCGGCGCGCTCGCCTGGCGCGAGGGCGACCTCGACGGGGCGTGCGCCCTCCTGACCCGCGCGCTCGGCGTCATGGGCGAGGTCCCGCTGCGGCCGGAGAACACCGACGCGCTCGTCGTGGCCGCGAACGTCGCGTACGAGATCGGCGAGCCGGGTGCCGCCGCCCGGCTCCTCGGCGCGACGGAGACGACGCGGCGGACCGAGATCCCGCTGACCCCGGGGCAGCACGCGCTCGCCGTCACCCTCGGCCAGCGCTACGCCGAGCTGCGGCGCGACCGTCCGGACGAGTGGGCGCTGGGTCGCGAGCTGACGCCGGCCGCGGCCTGCGACCTCGCGCTGGAGGTCCTCTCGCCGCGGGTGCCGGAGGACGGGAGGGCGGGAGACGGCGAGCCGCTGCCCGCGTGGCTGCTGACGCCCCGGGAGGTCGAGGTGGCGCGGCTGCTCCTGCTCGGCAGCACCAACCGTCAGATCGCCGCGCACCTCACGGTGTCCGTGCGGACGGCGGAGGGCCACGTCGAGCGCCTCCGGGTGAAGCTCGCGGCCTCGTCGCGACGGGAGATCGTCGCGCGGCTCCGGGTGAGCGGCTTCGCCCGCGCCGACGAGGAGCGCTAGTCCTCGCGCGCGGCAGCCGGCGCGGCGCTGGGTCGGAGCCCGGCGCGGCGCTGGGTCAGTGCCCGGCGCGGCGGGCGGCGACGCGGTCGCTCAGCGCGCCGATCCCGTGCTCGATCGGCTCGGCGATCGTCTCGAGGCGGTGCTCGATGGCCTCGGGGACGGTGACGTAGCCGGGCGCGTGCTCGGCGTCGGCGAGGATGTCGACGAGCGAGACGGTGTCGCCGTCGGCGGCCTCGCGGTGCTCGGTGAGGATGCTGGTCCGCTCGCCGCCCTGCGTCGCCAGGTTCGCTCGCAGCCACGTGCCCCAGCCCTGCTCGGGGCGACGGCGGACGACCATGACCACGAGCGCGACCGCGGCGAGGACGAGGGCGACGAGGAGGGTCCACACGACTGAGGTGAGCATGCGTCCAGTATCACCGCGCGGGCGTCACCAGCTCGGGCAGGAAGGCCGGTGACCGCGTGAAAGGTTGGTGAGATCCCTCACGCGGGGTTCACACGGCGTCCTCGACGTCGTCCTCCCGCTCGATCCGCTGGGAGATGATGGCGGTGACGCCGTCGCGCATCGTGACGCCGTAGAGGGCGTCCGCCACCTCCATCGTCCGCTTCTGGTGGGTGATGACGATGAGCTGGGAGTCGTTGCGCAGCTCCGTGAAGATCTCCAGCAGCCGGCCGAGGTTCGTGTCGTCGAGGGCCGCCTCCACCTCGTCCATGACGTAGAACGGACTCGGCCGCGCCTTGAAGATGGCGACCAGCAGCGCCACGGCCGTGAGCGAGCGCTCCCCGCCGGACAGCAGGGAGAGCCGCTTGACCTTCTTGCCGGGCGGGCGCGCCTCCACCTCGATGCCGGTCGTGAGCATGTCGTCCGGCTCGGTGAGCACCAGCCGCCCCTCCCCGCCGGGGAAGAGCCGGGAGAACACACCGCGGAACTCGCGCTCGGTGTCGACCCACGCCTCGGTGAACACCTGCTCGACGCGTTCGTCGATCTCGCGGACGATCTCGAGGAGGTCCGCGCGCGACTTGCGCACGTCCGCGACCTGCTCGACGAGGAAGGCGTGCCGCTCCTCCAGCGCCGCGTGCTCCTCCAGCGCGAGCGGGTTCACCCGGCCCAGCAGCGCGAGAGCGCGCTCGGCGGCCCGCAGCCGCTTCTCCTGCGCCGCGCGGTCGAACGGGACGGTCGGGAGGGTGCCGTCGTCGTCGAGCGGCTCGGCGTCCAGGACCGGCACCGGCACCTGGGGCCCGAACTCCTCCAGCAGCGCCTCCGGGTCGACCGCCAGCTCGTCGAGGCTGCGCCGCTCCAGCTCCTCGACCCGCAGGCGGTGCTCGGCGCGCGCCAGCTCGTCGCGGTGGAACGCCTCGGTCACCTCCCGCAGCCGGGCGCTCAGGTGATCGGCGCGCGCGCGGGCCGAGGCGAGGTGCTCCTCGATCTCGCCACGCGCGTGCTGTGCCTGGTCGCGCTCGTCGGCCGCCCGCGCGAGCGAGCCGTCGAGGAGCTCGAGCGCCCGGGCCGCGATCTCGCGGACCTGGTCGGCGACGGCCGCCCGCGCCTGCCGCCGCCGCTCGAGCTGCTCGGCGCGCGCCCGCGCCTCGCGCTCCGCCCGCGCCGCGCGCTCCAGGCTGGCCACCCGGCCGTCGGCGGCGCGCTGCCGCTCCTCGACCGTCCGCAGCACCAGTCGGGCGTCCGTCTCGGTCGCGCGCGCGGCCCTGGCCGCCTCGGCAGCACGGTCCCGGGCGGCGCTCGCCGCGTCGAGGTCGTCGGAGGACTCGGTCGGCTCGGCCTGCGCCCGCTCCAGCCGGTCCGCCAGCTCGGCCAGCTCCGCCTCGCGCTCGACGCGACCGGTCGTCGCGGCCTCGATCGCCTGCTCGGCCCGCTCGGACTCGCCCTTGGCGGCGCGGATCGCGGCCGAGAGCCGGCCGAGCCGCTCGGCCACGGCGGTGTAGGCGGCGTCGGACTCGTGCAGCGCCGCGAGCGCCGCCTCGACGTCACGCGCGGCCGCGGCGAGCGGGTCGGCCAGGGCCGCGAGGGCGAACCGCGACCGGTCGGCCCGCGCGAGCGCGGCGTCCCGGGTCGCGACGGCCTCGTCGCGGGCCGCCGTGAGGGCGAGCACGTCGGCGCCCGACCCCGTGCCGCCGGCCAGGTGGGTCGGGGCGACGACGTCTCCGTCGCGCGTCACGGCCAGGCGGACGCCGCGGACCGCGCTCGCGCCGTCCGCGCCGCGCACGAGCCCGAGGCCGGCCGCGAGATCCGGCACGAGCACGACCCCCGTCAACGCCGCGCGCAGCGCCGCCGCGACCACGGGCTCCGCGCTCACGACGTCGAGCGCCCACACGGCGTCCTCGGGCAGGTGGGCGTCCGCCGGGGTCGTGGCCTCGAAGGCCGTGCTGCCGTCGACGGCGCTCCCGTCGACGGGCTCCGCGAGGAGGAGGACGGCGCGGCCGGCCTCGTGCTCTCGGACCCAGCCGAGGATCGACGCGGCGGCGTCGGCGTCCCGGGCGACCACACCGTCCACGAGCGGCCCGAGCGCGGCGGCGACCGCACCCTCCCAGCCCGGCGTCACGGTGAGGTGGTCGGCCAGCGCGCCGAGGACGCCGTCCGGCCCGTCCTGCGCGAGCAGGACGCCGGCGGCGTCGCCCCGCTGCAGCGAGAGGGCGAGGGCGTCGATGCGGGCGGTGAGGCGGTCGGCCTCGGCGGTCGCGACGCGCTGCTCCTCCGCGAGCGCGTCGCGCTCGGCCTCGAGCTCGGCCAGCCGGGACTGCGCGGCCTCGTGCGCCTCGTCCAGCCCCTCCTCGCCCTCGCCGAACCCGGTCGCCTGCAGCTCGAGCTCCGCGAACTCCAGCTCGGCCTCGCGCCGGCGGGCGGCGGTCTGCTCCCGGACGGCGTCGAGCCGCTCCAGCTCGGCGGCCTGCGCCTCGAGCCGCGACCGCACGGCACCCACCTGACCGGCGAGCCGGGCGAGGCCCTCGCGGCGGTCGGCGACGGCGCGGTGCACGGCGGCCAGCTCGCGCTCCGCGGCGAGCGCGGCCGACTCGGCCTCCTGCCGCGCGGCGACGGCGGCGGTCAGCGCCTCCTGGGCGGCCGCGAGCTCGGCGGCGATGCCCCGGGCGTGGACACGGGCGCGCTCGGTCTGGGCGTCGAGGTCGTCGGGATCGGGGCCGGTGGGCTGCGCCTGCGCGACGCCGAGCAGTCGGCAACGTTCCTGCGCGAGGGTCGCGGTCCCGCGCAGCCGTTCCCGCAGACCGGACAGGCGGTACCAGACCTCGGTCGCCTCGGCCACGGCCGGAGCCAGGCGCGCGGCCTCGGCCTCGGACCGCGCCAGCACGTCGCGCGCGGCCGCGAGCTCGGCCTCGATCTCCTCGCGGGTGCGGGTGAGCACCGCGACGTCCGCCGACTCCTGGTCGTGCGCGGCGCGGGCGGCCGCGAGGTCGTCGGCGAGCAGGCGGGACCGGGCGTCGCGCAGGTCGGCCTGGACGACCGCCGCCCGACGCGCGACCTCGGCCTGCTTCGCCAGCGGGCCGAGCTGGCGCCGGATCTCGGTGACGAGGTCGCTCAGCCGCGCCAGGTTTGCCGCGACCTGCTCCAGCTTGCGCAGCGCCTTCTCCTTGCGCCGACGGTGCTTGAGGATCCCGGCGGCCTCCTCGATGAAGCCGCGCCGTTCCTCGGGTGTCGCGCGCAGGACGGCGTCGAGCTGCCCCTGCCCGACGATGACGTGCATCTGCCGGCCGAGGCCGGAGTCCGAGAGCAGCTCCTGGATGTCCAGGAGCCGGCAGGGCGTGTTGTTGATCGCGTACTCCGAGCCGCCCGAGGCGAACATCGTGCGCGAGATCGTCACCTCGGTGTAGTCGATCGGCAGCGCGCCGTCGGAGTTGTCGATCGTGAGCGAGACCTCGGCGCGACCCAGCGCCGGACGGCTCGCGGTACCGGCGAAGATGACGTCGGCCATCGCGCCGCCGCGCAGCGTCTTGGCCCCCTGCTCGCCCATCACCCAGGCGAGCGCGTCGACGACGTTCGACTTGCCCGACCCGTTCGGACCGACGACGCAGGTGATCCCCGGCTCGAGCGTCAGGGTGGTCGCCGACGCGAAGGACTTGAATCCTCGCAGCGTCAGCGTCCTCAGGTACACGGCAGGAAGCCTAGTCGGCGGCGCCGCCGGCCGCCCTCCCGGCGTCGGTGCCCCCGCACCCCCCACCTCCGACATCGGGGTGGGCTCGATCGCCATTCACGATGCGATCCACCCCGTTGTCGGAGCAGGAGCAGGTGCGGGCGTCGACCCAGGTGCGGGTGCCGACCCGTTGTCGAAGCAGGAGCAGGTGCGGGCGTCGAGGATCAGGCGAACCAGAGCGCGATCTCGCGGGCCGCAGCCTCCGGGGAGTCCGAGGCGTGCACGAGGTTGCGGTGCACCGGCGCGTCCGTGGCCGAGGCGAGGTCGCCGCGCACGGAGCCCGGCAGGGCGAGCGTCGGGTCGGTCGCGCCGATGAGCGTGCGGATCCCCTCGATGACGCGGTGGCCCTCGATCACCGCGGCGACGAGCGGCCCCGAGGCCATGAACTCGGCGAGCGGCGCGTAGAACGGCTTGCCGACGTGCTCGGCGTAGTGCTGCTCCAGCAGCTCGGCGTCGGCGGTGCGCAGCTCCAGGGCGACGATCCGGTACCCCTTCGCCTCGATCCGGGCGAGGATCTCGCCGACGAGGTTGCGGGCGACGCCGTCGGGCTTGACGAGGACGAGGGTCTGCTGGGGCTGGCTCACGAGCACCAGAGACTACCGGCCGGCGTCCCGCGCGCCGCGGTCCGCCCAGTAGTCGAGCTCGCCCTGGTACCGCTCGGCGCGCTCGACGTCGATCCTGCGCCCGACGACGAGCGAGACCACCCACAGCAGGGCGAAGGTGACGGCGACCGCGAGCAGGTGGACGCGCAGGTCGGCCACGAGCGCGCCGGCGAGCAGGAACGCCACCTGGATCGCGCTGCCCGCGACGTATCCGGCGACGCCGCGGAGCATGCCGGCGGCGAGGAAGCAGACGAGCGCCCCGCCGATGCCGACCGCCAGCAGCACCGGACCGGACGCGGTCCGCATCCCGTACGCGGCGAGCGTCGCGAAGAACACGACGAACGCCTGGCAGGCGAGCACGGTCGCGCAGAACATCCGCCGGGCCGACCGGGGTGGACGCGGCGGCCCCCCGGCGGGCGTCGGGTCCGCGGCCTCCGGCGCGCCGGACCCGTCCCGCGGCGCCTCGGGGGTGCCGGGGTCGGTGGGGCCCGTGGGGTGCTCGGTCACGGTCACAGCTCGCCGAACCCGTCCTCGAACGCCGCGACGACGGACGCGAGCGCCGCGGCGGCCTGCGGCCCCGTGGCCACGACCTGCGCGGTCGCGCCAGCGGCGAGGCCGAGCCCCATGAGCGAGAGCAGGCTGGAGGCGTCGACGCCGTCGAGCGTCACGGCGGCGTCGAACTCGGCGACCTGCCGGGCGAGGAGCGCGGCCGGCCGGGCGTGCAGCCCCTCCGGGTTGACGACGGTCACCGTCGCCCGAGCCTCGCCGTCGGTCGCCGGGCCGGCGTCGGCGGCCGCGTCGAGCTCCGTCCCCGCGAGCGGGTCGATCGCGCCGGCATCCTCGGCGTCGCCGCCGGCGGAGAGTGGAGCGCCGGCAGCCGGGAGCTGGTCCGCGAGCTCGCGCGTCGTCCGCGCGACCACGGCGACGACGCCGGCGGCATCCGCCCCGGTCTGCGCGGCGACGGCCCCGGCGACGGTGCCCTCGACGAAGGCTCCGGTCGCGAGGTGCAGCCGCGGGTCCTCCGTCAGGTCGAGCACGGCCTCGGCCGTCATCCGCGCCGACCCGAGGTCGGCGAGCACGACGACCCCGGAGCACCCGGCCTCGAGCACCTCCTGGACCGCGGCCTCGACGACGTCGAACCCGGTGCCGAGCCGGCCGTCCGAGGTCCCGCCAGCCGGCCGCAGCACGACGTCGGGCGCCATCTGCCCCGCGAGGTCGGCGAGACCGGAGGCGAGGGCCGCCGAGTGCGAGACGAGCACGAGGCCCGTCCCGCGACCCGGCTGCGACCCGGCCACGCTCAGCTCTCGGCCGCGGCGCGCGCCGCGGCATCGAGCAGGAGCGCCGTCGAGGCGGCGCCCGGGTCCTTGTGACCCGCGCTGCGCTCGCCGAGATAGCTCGCCCGGCCCTTGAGCGCGACGAGCGGGATGGTCGCCTCGGCACCCTCGCCCGCGGCGCGGGCGGCGGCGGCGAGCGCGTCGGCGGCCGAGCCACCGGCCGCGGCGACCTCGCTCGCGGCCGCCACGGCGGGCGTCCAGGCGTCGACCATCGTCTTGTCGCCGACGTTGGCCTTGCCGCGCGCGACGATGCCGCCGAGGGCCGCCTCGAGCAGCGCGTGGACGCCGGCCGCGTCGACGTCGGCGACGTCGCTCACCTTGGCCGCGCGCAGGAAGGCGGTGCCGTACAGCGGACCGGCCGCGCCGCCGACCGTCGACATGAGGGTCGTCGCCACGAGCTTGAGGATGCCGCCGACGGTCGTCGCCTCGCTGGCCTGGACGGCCGCGTCGGCGGCGGTGAACCCGCGGGCGAGGTTCTCGCCGTGGTCGCCGTCGCCGATCTCCCGGTCCAGCTCGGACAGCTCGACCCGGTGCGCCAGGACGTCCGCCGTCGCGAGGGCGATGAAGCGCCGCGCCCAGGCGACGTCGATGGTCGATCCGTCGGGTGCTCCGGTCGGGGTTCCTGCGTCAGTCGTCACAGTCCCCACCGTAGCGCCGCGGTCCGGACGGGGGCGTCGTAGAGCTCGGTCAGCTCGTCGTCGAGACGCAGCACGGTGACCGACGCGCCCTGCATCTCCAGCGAGGTCACGTAGTTGCCGACGAGCGAGCGAGCCACCTCGGCCCCCATCGCCTCGAGCCGCTGCCGCGCGTGCAGGTAGACGATCGACAGCTCCGACGCCGGCGTCCCGCCCATCCCGTTGACGAGCAGGAGCACCTTCTCCCCCGCGGCGAGGCCGAGGTCCTCGACGACCGGGTCGAGCAGCATGTCGGTGATCTCGTTCGCCGAGGCGATCGGGATGCGGTGCCGGCCGGGCTCGCCGTGGATGCCGATGCCGATCTCGATCTCGTCCTCGCCCAGCTCGAACGAGGGCTTGCCGGCGTGCGGGACGGTGCAGGCCGTGAGCGCGACGCCCATCGAGCGGACGTTCGCGTTGACCCGCTCGGCGATCGAGAGGACGCCGGCGAGCGAGTCCCCGCGCTCGGCGGCCGCCCCCGCGATCTTCTCGACGAGGACGGTGCCGGCGACCCCGCGGCGCCCGGCCGTGTAGAGGGAGTCCTCGACCGCGACGTCGTCGTTCACGATGATCGTGGCGACCTCGATGTCCTCGGCGTCGGCCAGCTCCGCCGCCGTCTCGAAGTTGAGGACGTCGCCCGTGTAGTTCTTGACGATGTGCAGGACGCCGGCCCCGCCGTCGGCGGCGCGGGTCGCCTCGAGGATCGGGTCGGGGGTCGGCGAGGTGAACATGGCGCCCGGCACGGCCGCGTCGAGCATCCCGACGCCGACGAACCCGGCGTGCAGCGGCTCGTGCCCGCTGCCACCGCCGGAGATCACGCCGACCTTGCCCTGGACGGCGCCCCCCACGCGCGCGACGACCAGCCCGTCGAGCTGGGTCACGATGTCGGAGTGGGCCGCCACGAAGCCGGCGACGGCCTCGCTCGTGACGTCCTGCGGATCGTTGATGAGCTTCTTCACGGCTCGCTCCCTTGCGTCGGTTCGTCCTCGGCCGCGCAGGCCGCGCGGCGCCGCCGGGTCCTGCGGACCCACCTCATACTCTGCCGCGCCGGGGGCGAAGTTGGAACACCCCGGAGGACGCGAGGATCCTCCGGGGTGGCACGGGCGCGGTCCGCGCCGTCAGGGAAGCGGCGGGCGGCACAGGACGAGCTCGACCGGCTCGGCGTCACCCGCGTCCTCGACCGTCACGTCCCCCCACGCCGCCGGGACGAGCAGCGTCTGGCCCACCGTCACCTCGACCGGCTCGACGCCTCCGCCGGGCTCTCCGGAGCCGTGTCCGACCAGCCGTCCGACACCGTGCGTCACGACGACGACCGCAAAGCCGGCCGGCCACGCGTCGCCGGCACCGAGCCGGTCCGCGCGGAAGAACGCCGCGCCCCCGGGCAGCAGCTCGCCGCGGGTCCCGGCCCGCGCCTGGACGAGGGCGCGCACGTCGTCGGCGGAGCTGGCGCGGCGGTCGACCGCACCGAGCGCCGTGGGGAAGCCGAGGCCGAGGTGACCGTCCCGCGGGCCGTCGATCGCGAAGTCCTGCCACTCCATGAGGATCGAGAGGTCCGTCGGCTCCTGCAGCTCGACGACGAGCGCGCCCGCGCCGATCGCGTGGGCGGTGCCGGCGGGCACGAGGACGGCGTCACCCGCGGAGACCTCGAGGTGGTGCATCGCGCCGAGCATCCCGGCGACGTCCTGCTCACCGACCCACCGGTCGAGCTCCTCGCGCGAGACGTCGCGCGTGAAGCCGAGCCCGACCCGGCACGGCGCGAGCACGATCCAGGCCTCCGTCTTGCCGTGGGCGAGCCCGAGGTGCTCGCGCGCGAACGGGACGTCGGGGTGGACGTGGACGGGCAGCCGCTCCCCCGCGTCGAGGAGCTTGACGAGCAGGCCGACGTCGGCGCCGTACCGCTGGACGTGGGCGGCGCCGAGCCAGGCGACCGGGTCCGCCTCGACGGCCTCGCGCAGGAGACGGCCGTCGGGCAGGCGGCTGAGACCGAGCTCCCGCTCGCCGAACAGCGTCGTGCACGAGCCGACCCAGTCCTCCGGCGTGCGCAGCAGCGCGGACGCGTCGGGGGCGGGCAGCCGGGCTCCGTCGCGGAAGGCGGCGATGCGCTCGCCCCCGCGGTAGAAGCGGTCGGCTGGCTGGTTCGGCGCGAGGGTCACGGGGTGCACGGGTCCTCCTGGGACGGGGTCGGGGCTGCGGTCGGGCCGGCGGGAACGAGGGACGGCGACGCGGGGTCGACGTCGACGACGACGCGGGCGCGCAGCTCCTCGCCCGGCGCGAGGACGGGGGCGCCGGCCCACGGCCGGGTCCGCTCGGGGCCGAACAGCGCGGCGTTGGCCGGCTCGATCCCGAGCGCCCACGTGCCGGTCTGGGGGAAGCACCAGGTGTCGAGGCGCGGCAGCGTCGCCGTCGTCCAGGTGACGCGGGCGCGGGGCGCGCCGTCCGGACCCGTCAGGACCGCGACGGCGGTGTCGGTCGCCGTCGCGGCGTCCCAGGCGGGGCTGCGGTGCTCGGCGACGACCGGAGCGTGGCCGGGGTCGGCGCCCGGGACGTCCAGCGCCGTGCGACCCTCCGGCAGCGGCTCGCGCGTGCGGGTGGTCAGCCGCCCGTCCCCCGCGTCGACCTCGACCCGGCCGCCGGGAGCGAGCAGCGGCGCGCCGAGGTTGACGTGGTAGAGCAGCGCGATCCCGGCCGAGGCGGCGCCGGCGTTGCGCCACACGTCGTCGACCGTGACGGCACCCGACCCGGTCGCGACGCGGATGGTGCGCCGGACGACGAGCCGCGGGCCGCCGAGGCTCGTGTGCGCGACGCTGCCGGAGACCTCGACGACGATCTCGCCGTCCCGCTCGACGCGGCGCCAGGTGACGTCGTGGGCCGGCGTGCCGTGGTGCGTCCCGTGCTGGCCGCGACCCTCGCGCGGCTCGCCGATGTTGTCCGGCCCGCAGGTGACGAGCAGCCCGCCGCGGAACCGCGACTCCCAGTCGGCCCACGGCCCGGGGTCGACCGGGTTCGGGGAGCGCCACGCGACGGGCACGCCCGCGTACCAGGCCTGGCCGAGGTCGAGGCCGTGGTCGAGCAGCACGTCGAGGTGCAGCCCGCCAGCCAGCCGGAGGCGCAGCACGCGCTCTCCCCCGGCGGCGACGACCTCGCCGACGTCCGCGACCAGGTCGACGAGCGGCGCGTAGCCGGCGGTCACGAGATCGGCCCAGCCGGACGGCTGCGGGGAGATGGGCACGGGGGCTCCTTCGGGTGCTGCGGGAGGGGTCGGGACCAGTCTGCCGCGGTTCCGGCCCCGGGTCAGCGGGTTGGCTCGGGGCGGGCGAGCGCCGCGACGAAGCCCCCGACGAACGTGTCGCCGAGCCCGATCGTCGTGGGGTCTGCCGTGACCAGCCGCAGGGCCGGCTCGACGACCAGACCGGGCACGAGGTCCGCGAGGGCGCCGGCGCGGGCGAGGTTGGCCGGGTCGGGGTCGAGGGCGGCGACGGCGTCGTAGCCGGCGCGGTCGAGGGCGTCACCGTGCAGGTAGCGCGCGCCAGCGGCCGTGATCCCGCCGCGCAGCGCCGGGCGCAGGGCCTCCGCGTCGTCCCCGACGGCGAGCGCCCACAGGCTCGAGTGGACGACGATGGTGCGCGCCGGGACGATGCGGCGCAGCTCGGCGAGGGCGCGCGCGACGTCGTCGACGTCCGCCGGGTCGACGGTCCGCCCGACGAAGGCCCCCAGCTCGTCCTCGTTCATCGAGTAGACATGCGCGAGCGGGGCCATGACCGCGGTGACGCGGGCGCGGAACGACTCGACGTGGTAGCCGGCCTCCTCCCAGAGCACGAGGGTGCCCGGGTCGAGCGAGGCGACGATGGCCCCGAGCTCGGCGAGCCGCTCCGCCAGGACGTCGGCCTCCTGGATCGCGTTGAGCGAGGACAGCACGAGGATGCGGGCGCGGCGAGCCGCCTCGGCGAGACCGGGCGCGAGGCGGAGCGCCCGGTTGGGCGGGTCGTTCGTCAGGATCACCCGGTTGGGCGCCGGCGTGCGGATCTCGCCGTCGGCCAGCTCGATGACCGCGTCCGCCGGGTACTGGACGATGAGGTGCGGGTCGAGGCTCGCCGAGTCGCCGTGGCGCAGCACCGCGACGCCCGGCGGCAGGAGCCGGCGCATCGTCGGGTCGACGTCGACGACCGCGACGGTCGCGGGGATGCCGAGGATCGCCATGAGGATCGCGGCGCGGATGTTGGTGCCGCCGAGCGTGACGCGGTGGGGGAACCGGTCCGCGAGCGCCCACGCGATCGCGGAGCTGGCGAGGAAGACCTCGTTGCCCCGGCCGCGCGCCATGAGCGCGAGCGTCACCCGGAGCGCCGAGCGGACGTCGAGGATCGGGACGAGGGGGTCGAGGTCGGCGAGACGGATCCCCTCCTCCCGTGCGAGCCGGCTCCACGTCTCGGCCGACCACGCGAGCTCGACGTCGACGGTCCCGGCCAGCCCCATGACGATCTCGCCGGCACCGGGATCGGGCCGGACGGGGCCGGGATCACCCGACGTCACGGTGTCGCCGGTGGTCGGAGCGGTCAGGGGCATGGGGGCGTCCTCGGTGGTGCTGGGGGTGGTGGAGGTGGCGTCGGGCGGCCGGTCCGGGCCCGGCGTGCGGGCTCGGTCCGGGGTGCGGTCCCGGGGGTCCGGCCGGCCGCCCGACGTGCTCGGCGACTAGTACAGCGCAGCCTTGCCCGCGGCGCCGAACAGGTCGATCTTCTGCGCGGCCACCTCCTTGAGGGCGGCCCGGCACGGGGGCTGGATCGCGTCGGGCTCGCGGAGCTGGGCGTCCTGGAGGATCTCGCGCTCCCGGTCGTAGTAGGCGATCTTGATGTCGCTGGAGATGTTGATCTTGTTGACCCCGCTGTGCGCGGCCTGACCGATCTCCGCGTCGGGGTTGTTCGACCCGCCGTGCAGGACGAGCGGCACCTCGACGACCCGGTTGATCTCCTCGAGCAGGTCGAGCTTGAGCTCGGGCTGCAGGTCGCTCGGGTAGATGCCGTGCCGCGTGCCGATCGCGATGGCGAGGGAGTCGACGCCCGTGCGCTCGACGAACGAGACCGCGTCGGCCGGGACCGTGTAGACGATCGAGTCGGCGCCCGACTCGGCGTAGGTGTCGGTCTTGCCGATCGTGCCGAGCTCGCCCTCGACGGAGACGCCGACGGCGTGCGCCGCGTCGACGACCTTCTTCGTGATCGCGACGTTCTCCTCGAACGGCAGGAGCGAGCCGTCGATCATGACGGACGTGAACCCGCCCTGGATCGCCTGGAGGATCTGCTCGTAGTCGGCGCCGTGGTCCCAGTGGATCGCGACGGGGACGGAGGCCTTGCGCGCGATCTGGATGACCGACGGCATGACGTCCCAGCCGAGGTTCGCGATCTCGTTCGGGTGGATCGCGATGATGAGCGGCGCCTGCTTCTCCTCGGCGATCTCGACGATCGCGCGGAGCATGGAGTAGTCGCTGACGTTGAAGGCCGGGACGGCGAAGTCGTTCGCGGCGGCGACGGCAAGCAGGTCCTTACCGGAAATGAGCATGACGGGGTCCTCTCGTGAGGTTGGGGAATCGGACGGACTTCGAGGGTTCGGGTGGCTCTGGCGAGCCGGGTCGGCGGCTCGGGCGGGTTCACGCTGGCGGCACAGGCATCAGACCTTGACCGCGCCGGCGGTCATGCCGCCGATGAAGTAGCGCTGGAAGAAGAGGAAGAGGATGAGGACGGGCAGGCAGCCCATGACGCTCATCGCCATCATCTGGTTCCACTCGTAGGAGTGCTGGCCCATGAGGAGCTGGATCCCGATGGGCACCGTGCGCATGTCCTCGGTCCTGGTCAGCGTGAGGGCGAACAGGAACTCGTTCCACGCGATCATGAAGGTGTAGACGCCCACCGACACCAGCCCGGGGACCGCGATCGGCACGAGCACCCGCCACAGCGCGGTCCACGACCCGGCCCCGTCGACCCGGACCGCCTCGTCCAGCTCCTTGGGCAGGGTGTTGAAGTAGCCCGTCAGCATGATGACCGCGTACGGGAGCGTGAACACCATGTAGGTGAGGATGAGACCGGGGTAGGTGTTGTAGAGCCGGAGCGCGACCATGAGCCCGAAGTACGGGATCAGCAGCGTGATCGGCGGCACCGCCTGGACGCTCACGATGACGACGTTGAGCGTTCGCTTGAGCGGGAAGTCGAACCGGCTGAACGCGTACCCCGCGAGGATCCCGACGAAGAGCGTCAGGACCGTCACGGCCCCGGCCACGACGTAGCTGTTGACGAAGAACCGGACCTTGACCGGGTCGGTCAGGATCGCGGTGAACGCGTCGAAGGAGAAGCTCGACGTGATGAGCTGCGGCGGCGACGCGAACATCTCGCCGTTCGTCTTGAACGAGCTCGACAGCATCCACAGCACGGGGAGGCCGGCGAACAGCGCGGCGACGAGGAGCGCGACGAAGGCGCCGATCGACTTGCCCGTGCTGGAGCGCCCGCGCCGCGGCACGTTCAGCGAGCGAGGGGCCGGGGTCCGCCCGGGGACGGCGTCGGTCGTCTCTGCGTAGGCCATCTCAGTCCCTCGCCTTCTGACTACGGGCGTAGAAGAACGCCAGGACCATGGACATGACGAGGATGACGACGGCGCTCGTCGCGGCCATCGCGAACTGGTACTTGGTGAACGCGAGCTTGTACGTGAAGGTGCTGAGCACCTCGGTCGCGTCGATGGGGCCGCCGCCCGTCGTCATCCAGATGAGCGCGAACTGCTGGGTCGTCCAGATGAAGTCGAGCAGCGCGAGGCTGATGAGCAGCGGGCGCAGCTGCGGGATGGTGATGTTGAAGAACCGCTGCCACCAGCCGGCGCCGTCGACCTTGGCCGCCTCGTAGAGGTCGCGCGGGATCCCCTGCAGCCCCGCGAGGAGGCTGATCATGTAGAACGGGTAGCCCGACCAGATGTTGATGAAGGTGACGGCCGCGAGCGCGGTCGCGGGGCTGGCGAGCCACTCGGTCTGCCCGCCCGTGAGGCCGACGGCCTCGAGGATGAAGTTCACCACGCCGTTGGGTGAGAGCAGCATCCGCCACAGCACCGCGATGATCGCGACGGTGAAGAGCCACGGCAGCACGAGGATGACGCGGAACGTCGCCTTGGTCCACGTCCCCAGCAGCTCGGTGTTCAGCAGCATCGCGAACGTGACGCCGAGGACGAGGTGGACGACGACGCTGACGGCCGTGAAGACGAACGTGTTCCTCGCGGCCTTCCAGAAGGCGCCGTCGCCGAGGATGTCGAGGTAGTTCGCCAGTCCGACGAGCTCGGGGTTCTTGTTGGTGATGACGTTGTCCATCACCGAGTACCCGATCACCATGACGATGGGCACCGCCATGAGGACGAGCAGGAGCAGGATCGTCGGGGAGAGGTACCCGAACGGGGTGAGCAGCCGGCCCCAGTGGAGCCGGCGGGGGCGCTGCGACGGCGTCCCCAGCCCAGCCGGCCGGCTGGGAGTCGTGACGGTCATGCGGACCTCCTAGGTCGAGGGTCGCGCCCGCCGGACGCCCGAGGTCGCTCGGACGTCCGGCGGGAGCACGGGGCTGGACCTAGAACTCGGCTTCCCAGGACTTCTGGGCGTTGGCGAGGGCGTCCTCCATCGGCTGGTCACCGTTGAGGGCCTTCTGGAACTCCTGCGAGAACTGGCGCATGAGCTCCTCGGCGACGGGCAGGCCCGTGAACTCGTTGGCCGGGTAGCCGGCCTGGTAGATCTCGAACGCCTTCTCGATCAGCGGGTCGGCGTCCGCGAAGTCGGGCTTGGAGCCGACGTTGCCGGGGAAGGCGTTCGCCATCGTCGAGAGCTCGGAGTTGGTGGACTCGCTCATGAGGAACGAGACGAGCTTCCACGCCTCCTCCTTGTGGTCGCTGTTGTCCGCGACGCCGATGCCCCACGAGGCGTAGGGGATGCCCCGCTCGCCGTCGTAGCCGTCCTGCGCCGGGATGGCCGAGATGCTGAACTCGAGGTCGGGGTTCGCCTCGCGGATCAGGTTGATGTGGGCGAGGGAGTCGATCATCATGCCGACGCGGCCGTTGGTGAACTCCTCGACCATGTCCTGCTCCTTCATGGTGAAGGCGCCGGGCGCGGTGACCCCGTCGTCCCAGAGCTGCTGCAGGAACGCCATGGCCGACGAGACGTCGTCGTTGGTGAGGTCGGGCTGGCCGTCCTTGAGCATCGAGCCGCCCGACGCCCACACCCAGGACATGACGTTGTTCTGGATGCCGCTCGGCTGCTCCAGCGAGAGCGGGAAGATCCACCCGGGCTGGCTCGTGGCGTCCTTGATCTTCTGGGCCGCGGCCGAGAACTCGGAGCGGTTCGACGGGATCGAGGTCACGCCGGCGTCCGCCAGCAGGGCGTCGTTCGTGTAGAGCGGGTAGACGAAGTTGACGACCGGGATCATGTAGGTCGCGCCGTCGACCTGGATCTGGCTCGCCAGCTCGGAGTCGTCGTAGCCGAACTCGCTCATGAGCGCCGTGAGGTCGGCGATGGAGCCCTGCTTGGCGAAGTCGTAGACCCACGCGCCGTCGAGGCCGACGACGTCCGGCATCGTGCCGGCGGCGGCGCTGGCGATCACCTGCTCCTTGGTCGACGCGTACGGGCCGGACAGGAGCTCGACCTTGATCCCCGGGTTCTCGGCCTCGAACTTGTCGATGAGCGCGCGGAACTCACCGCTCGGGAGCTCCGGCTCCCACCACTGCTGGAACTCGAGCGTGACCTGCTCGCCGCCGCCGTCACCACCCGTCGACCCGCCGCCGTCCCCCGTCGACGTACCGCCGCCCGATCCGCCACCGCACGCGGCGACGAGACCGACGGCAGCGAGACCCGCAACCGATGCGAGCCAGTGCTTCCGACTGACCATGACTCTCCTCCTTGAGACGCACAACCACGCGCATTCGTGCGCGGTGCCGCAACCGTACTGCCGATTTATGCGTCTCGGCAAGCCGAGGTGTGCCGAAGTGTGCAACGAATCGGTAACGAAAGCCGCGCGAACCAGCATCGAGAGGTGCGTGAACCGGCAGGGAGGGGCACGGATCCGGGTCGCTCCCACCCCTGGGCGCGTCGATCCGGGGTGGGGCGTCGTCAGCGCGCGGGCGGGCCGAGCCCGGCGGCCGCGTGGGCCGGGCTCAGCGTGCGGGTGGGCCGCACCCGGCGCTAGGGGGTGATGACCTCGACGCCCGCGGCGGCGAGCGCCTCGGCGAGCTCGCCCTCGGGTGCCCGCTCGGTGACGAGGTAGTCGGCGGCCTCGAACGAGGCGATCCGCGCGAAGAGCTGGCGGCCGAACTTCGAGGAGTCCGCGAGGACCGCGACCTTCGCGGCGCGGTTGATCATCCCGGCCATCATCGCGGCCTCGCCGAGGTTGCTGGTCGACCAGCCCTGCTCGACGGAGACCGCCCCGACCGCGATGAGCGCGAGGTCGGCGCGGATGTGCACGTCGCCGGGGTTCTCGGCGGACTCGAACACGACGGGGCCGACCGTCGCCTGCGAGACGAACCGCACGGTGCCGCCGATGAGGTAGAGGTCGCGGACGCACTCGGGGCTGATCTCCTGCGGCAGGCGCAGGTTGTTCGTCGCGATGGTCAGCTCCCGGTGGCCGCGCAGGTGCCGGGCGAGGGCGAGCGTCGTCGTGCCGGAGTTGACCGTGATGGCGGTGTTGTCCTCGACGAGGCCCGCGGCCAGCTCGCCGATCCGCTCCTTCGCCTCGGCCTGGACGCGGATGCGCACGTCGAGCGCCGAGTCGGGCTTGGGGAACCCGGAGAGGCTGACGGCTCCCCCGTGCGTGCGGAGCAGGACGCCGTCGGCGTCGAGCCGGTCGAGGTCGCGCCGGATGGTGTCGGGCGACACCTCGAACCGCTCGGCGAGCTGCGCGACCGTCACCTCCCCCACGCCGTTGACGTAGGACGCGAGCTCGGCCTTGCGCCCGGCGGGAAGCCGCCTACCCGTGCTGATGGTCTCACTCCCCTGCGTCGTTGCCATGTCGCCGTTCTAACACAAAACCGCATGAAGTCGCATCGTGGGCGAGTGCCAACCGACGACACGGGCGTCGCCCGGGGCGACCGTTCGGCCACCCCGGGCGACGCCCGGTGCGATCCTCAGCGCGGCAGCGCGGCCGGCGAGCGGAACACGACGGGCGTGTAGTCCGCCGCCTTCCCCGCCTGGCCGAACACGACCATCCGCTCCGCCACCATGTCCGACATCGCGGTCCGTCCGGCGCTCGCCGCGGGCGCGGGGTCGGCGGCGAGCGGGGTCGAGGCGAGGTGCGCGCGCATCGCGGCCGCGTAGGCCATGTGCGAGTCCATGCCCTGGTTGATCTTCGTGACGCCGAGCGTCGTGGAGCGGGCCTTCTCCTCCTCCGGGACGCCCCACGACTCCGGGAGCGCGCCGCCGTGGGCGTTGATGATCTCGCGCAGGTGCGCCGGCAGCGACGACGAGCCGTGCATGACGAGGTGCGTGCCGGGGATCCGGCCTGCGATCTCCTCGATCAGGTCCATGTGCAGCACGGTCGAGTCGGGCGGGCTGGTGAACTTGTATGCGCCGTGCGACGTGCCGATGGCGACGGCGAGCGCGTCCACGCCGGTGCGCGCCACGAACTCGGCGGCCTCGTCCGGGTCGGCGAGGACGATCTCGGCGTGCGTGGCGCCGTCCTTCGACCCACCGATCGTGCCCAGCTCGCCCTCGACGGAGACGCCGCGCTCGTGCGCGTACTCGACCACCCGGAGCGTGACGGCGATGTTGTCGTCGAAGCTCATCGGCTGGTGCGTCTCGGGGTCGAGGCTGCCGTCGATCATGACGCTGGAGAAGCCGGCGTCGATGGCGCGGAAGCAGGTCTCGGCGTCCGGCCCGTGGTCCAGGTGCACGACGACCGGGACGTCCTCGTAGTGGTCGACCGTCCGCAGCAGCAGGTCCCAGAACAGCTCGTCGGAGGCGAAGGCGGAGGCTCCGGCGATCGTCTGGACGATGACGGGCGACGCGGTGCGACGCGCGGCGTCGAGCACGGCCTCGACCTGCTCGATGTCGGTGACGTTGAACGCGCCGACGCCGTAGCCGCCGGCTCGGGCATGGTCGAGGACCTCGCGGAGTGTACAAAGTGCCATGGGCGGCGGCCTTTCGCTTGCCGGATCGTCGCGCCCACGCCCCCGGACCGGGGCGTCGGACGCCTGGGACAGACGTTGAGTAGAGTAACAGAACGAATGCTAGTTGGCTTCTAATCATTTCGTTCTGTGATGCCGCCGGACCCTCCGGCGGCCGCGGACGACCGCGCCGAAGGGCGCGAGGCCGGACATGGGAGGAGCACCGTGAACGAGGACGTGCTGGTCGGGGTCGACATCGGCAGCTCGCGGGTCAAGGCCGCCGCGTACCGCCGCGACGGGACGCTCGCGGCGATCGCCGACGCGCCGACACCGGTCGTGACGCACGCCGAGGGGGACGACTTCCCGGTGCTGGAGATGCTGGCCGCCGCGGCCGGCGCCGTCCGGGGACTCCGGCTCCCACCTGCGTCGATCGTCGGTCTCGCGGTCACGTCGATGGGCGAGGTCGGCACGGTCCTCGCCGACGACGGGCTGCGGGACGTCGTCTTCCCGTCCTGGTACGACGGACGCGGGGTCGACGTCGTCGACCACCTCGAGCTGACGTGGGGCGCGCGCGAGCTGCGCGACCGGACCGGCCGGCACGCGCGGCTGGTCTCGACCGTCGCCAAGCTCGGCTCCGTCCCGTCCGTGCCCGCCGGCACCTTCGTCGGAGTTGCGGGTGCTTTCGTCTGGCAGCTCACGGGAGAGGCGTGGCAGGAGGCGTCGCTGGCCGCGTCGAGCGGGGTGTACGACGTCGTGCGACGCACGTACCTCGACGACGTCTGGGCGAGCGCCGGGCTCGCGCACGTCGCCCTGCCGCCGGTGCGGCGGCCTGGCGCGTGGAGCCCGGCGAGCACCGACCTGGCGACCGAGCTCGGCCTCGCGCCCGGCGCCCCCGTCGTGATCGCCGGCCACGACCACCCGGTCGCCTCCCTCGGGGCCGGCGCGCGACCCGGCGAGGTGGTCGACTCGATCGGGACGGGCGAGGCGGTCATCGCCGTCGTGCGCCCCGACCTCGCCGCCGACCCGGACCACCTCCCATCGCTCCTCGACCTCGACCCGTACCTGAGCGTCGAGATGTGGCCGTCGACCGGGGAGCAGCTCGTCGTCTGGGAGCGGATGCGGCCGGGTCTCGCGATGCGCACGTTCCTGGACCGGGCGGACCTCGACCGCACGACGCTCGACGCGACCGCGCCCGCCCCGCGCGCGCCCCGCCGCGTCGACGAGGAGGTCTCGCTCGCGCTCGAGGCCGGCCGAGCGGTCGACCTGGCCTACGACGCCACCGCCTGGGGCGAGCTCACCGACTACTACGTCCTGCTCGCGCAGCGCGGCGAGCTGCTGGTGCGCCGGGTGACGGGCGCCGACGGCGCCACCGTCCTCACCGGCGGCGGGCTGCGCTCGCCGCGGTGGCGCGCGGCCAAGGCCGAGCTGGCGACGACCGGCGTGGACGTCTCGACGGTGACCGAGACCGCGACCCGCGGCTGCGCAGCGATGGTCGGCGTCGCCAGCGGCTGGTGGGAGCAGGCGGAGGCGATGCCGGGCACGGGGCGCGTGCACGTGCGCCCCGGCGCCGTCGACGCCATGGACCGCGCGGCGCAGGTGCTCGGTGGCTGAGCTCGGCGCGGCCCCCCGGGTGCCGATCCCGGCGTTCGACGCGGTACCGGTGTACCCTCGCACCGTGCATGCTTCCCAACGTCGCGAAGCGATTCTGGCGGCGGTTTTCGCCCGTGGGACCGTTCTTACCAGGGACCTCGCCGCCCAGCTCAACGTCTCCGAGGTGACGATCCGCAACGACTTCGAGGCGCTGGAGAAGCAGGGACGGGTCGCCCGCGTGCACGGCGGCGTCACGATGTCCGAGGTCCCCCTCATGGGGTTCGCGGCCCGCTCGGGACAGAACGTCGAGGCGAAGCAGCGGATCTCGGCGGCGGCCGCCCGGCTCATCAGCGACGGCTCGACCATCATCCTCGACTCCGGGACGACCATCTTCGAGCTGGCGCGCCAGCTCCCCACGGTCTCCGACCTCGTCGTCCTGACGCCGGGGATCAACATCGCGCTCGCGCTCATGGAGGTCTCCGGGGTGCACGTCCGCCTCCTCGGCGGCCGCGTCGCCCCCGGGATCGCCGCGACGGTCGGTTCGGCCCGTCAGCAGGGCATCGAGGGCGAGATCGCCCACCTCGCGTTCCTCGGCGCCGGCGCGATCGACGCCGACCACGACGTCGTGGAGGGCTCGCTCGACATCGCCGAGTCCAAGCGGACGCTCGCCGGGACGGCCCGGCGACGCGTGCTGCTCGCCGACTCCACCAAGTGGTTCACGTTCGACCGGCACAAGGTGATGAACGTGGCCGACTTCGACACCGTCATCACCGACGACGCCATGCCCGAGTCGACGCGGGAGGCGATCCGCGCGACCGGCACCGAGCTCATCGTCGCCTGACCCCTTCCCGCGCGGGTCGGCCGAGCCCAGCCGCGCGTGCACGCGTGCAGCCCGGCCTGCGGCCGGGGGGCTGGGCCGGCCAACGGACCGGAGCCCGACCGCGACGGGACTCGAAGCACGCCTGCGCCAGGGTGTCACCTCACAACTTGGTAACGATATGAAACGTAAGACTGGCGCTTTCGTATCCTGCCGCCTACAGTCTGTCTTGGCCACATGGCCGTGCGGGCGCGCCGGCAAGCGTGCACCGCCACGTACTCAAGGAGGAGAAGGACTATGCAGCGCAAGCTTGCGATGGTCGCGGCACTCGGGGCGGCGACGGCGCTCGCCCTGGCTGGATGCTCGTCGTCGAACCCCGGCACGGGTGGGACGACCGGCTCGGGCAGCACCGACGGGTCGTCGGGCTCGACCGACGGCGGCGGCTCGGGCGGCGACATCACGCTCGACTTCAGCCAGTGGTGGGAGGTGGAGCTCGCACCGGGCGTCATGCGCGGTCTCATGGACCGGTTCGAGGAGGAGAACCCGGGCGTCACGGTCAACCTCATCTCGAACCCCTACTCGGCCACCGTCGACCTCCAGACCTCCGCCGCCGCGACGGGGACGCTCGCCTGCCTCGTCGCCATCAACGGCGCGAGCGTGTACGACCTGAAGACGCAGGGCGCCATCACGAACCTCAGCACCCTCATGGACGAGGCCGGGTTCGACCCGTCGACGCTGGTCAGCAACGACCAGATCGACGGCGCCACCTACATGGTGCGGGCGCTCAACTTCGCGTACCCGATGTACTACAACCTGGACCTGCTCGAGGCCGCGGGCATCACCAAGCTGCCCGAGACGCGCTCGGAGTTCGAGGACGCGGCCACCAAGGTCACCAACCCGGACACCAACGTCTACGCGTGGTCGCTGCCGATCAACGTCCAGTCCCCCGCCGGGTTCGACTCCCAGTCCTGGCTCTGGGCCTCGGGCGGCCGGTTCCTCAAGGACCGCAAGCCGAACTTCGAGACCCCGGAGATCGCGAACTGGCTCGGGTTCCTCAAGTCGCAGTACGACGCCGGCGTCATCACGCCCGGTGCCTTCACGCAGCAGGAGCAGCAGAAGGTCGAGGAGTTCACGGCCGGTCGCAACGCCATGATGAACGGCTCGCTCGCCCACATCTCGGGCATCCGCGAGTCCAACCCCGACCTCAGCTTCGACATCGGGTACGTCCCGGTCGAGGACGGGTTCACGGGTGAGCGCGGCCTCGCCGGCGCGAGCTGGGGCATGGGCATCGCCGAGAACTGCGAGCACAAGGCCGAGGCCTGGAAGCTCGTCGAGTTCGTCATGAGCACCGACGTCAACTCGGAGCTCGCCACCGAGGCGACCGGCTTCCCGGGGTCGGTCGACGCCGTCCCGGGCTACGTCGACGGCGACCCGCTGTACGAGAAGGCCTTCGAGGTCTACCAGAACAGCGAGTTCGTGACCGAGCTCGAGGGCCTGCCGAACGCGCTGGACCTCAACCGCAACCTCAACGAGAACCTCGTCCGGCTCCTGCAGGGCGACGCGACCATCGAGGAGACGCAGTCCTCGCTCCAGGAGTACTGGACCGGCGTCCTGGGCTAGTCCTGGGCTGATCGGCCAACACCCGGCCGGCCAGCGTGCGCGGGGCGCGTCACGCGCCCCGCGCACACCCGCGTGACCCCCAGCGCGGCCCACGACGTCCAACCCCCTGTCCCCCGCGAGGTTCCGATGACCGCACCCCCGCTCGTGCGCACGAGTCGCACGCCCCACCCCGTCCGCCGCTCCCGTCGGCTCCGCGACAACCTGACGGCGTACACCTACATGTCGCCGACCATCCTCGTGATGGCGCTCATGATGGCCACCCCCGTCGTCATGGTCTTCATCTACTCCACGCTGAGCAACGTGGTGATGGTGAAGGACTCGACCTTCGTCGGCGCCGCCAACTTCGCCACCCTGTTCGGCGACCCGATCTTCCGCAAGGCGATCGGGAACACGCTCATGTTCACGGCCGCGTCGGTCACGTTCCACCTCGTCCTCGGGATGCTGTTCGCGCTCATGCTCAACAGCACGCTCATGCCGCGGCTGGCGTCGTCGATCTTCCGGGTGGTCTACATCCTGCCGTGGGTGTTCACCGCGTCGATCGTCGTCATCCTCTGGCAGCTCCTGCTCAACCCGAACGGCGTCGTCAACTACCTGCTGCGCACGCTCCACCTCATCGATCAGCGCGTCGAGTGGTTCTCCAACCCCGATCTCGCGCTGCTCACCGTCATCTTCATCAACATCTGGGCCGGCTACCCGTTCTTCATGGTGAGCCTGCTCGCCGGTCTCCAGGGCATCCCGGCCGACCTGTTCGAGGCGGCCCAGGTGGACGGCGCTGGCGGCGTCGGCCGGTTCTTCCACATCACGGTGCCCCAGCTCATGCCGATCATCGTGGCGATGGCGATGCTCGACTTCATCTGGAACATGCAGCAGTTCCCGATCGTCTGGCTCGCCACCGGCGGCGGGCCGCTCAACGCGACCGAGACCATCGCGACCTACACCTACAACCTGGCCTTCTCCAAGCACCAGTTCTCGCTCGCGGCGGCGAGCGGCGTCGTCCTCTTCCTCGTGTCGATGGTCGTCGCCCTGGTCTACGTGCGCCACCAGAAGGCGAGGGACTGACATGACGACCGCAACCCACCCCGCCCGGGACGTCCGGGCCGACCGCGGTCCGAGCGCCAGCCGTCGACGGCGGCTGATCCGCGTCTGGCTGTGGATCGGGACGCTGGTCGGCGCCTTCTACGCCGGCGGCCCCGTCCTGTGGATGCTCACCAGCTCGGTCAAGCCGAACACGGAGATCTTCGCCTACCCGCCGACGTTCATCCCCGAGCGCTTCACCCTCGCCGCGTACGCCGAGATCCTCGGCAACCCGGAGAAGGTCCGGTTCTTCCTCAACAGCTACACGGTCGCCGCCGGCGTCGTGCTGCTCACGCTGTTCGCCGGCATCATGGCCGGCTACGCGCTCAGCCGGTTCGACTTCCGATTCAAGGGGCCGCTCGGCGCGATCATCATCTCGATCCAGGCGGTCCCGCCGATCACGCTGCTCATCCCGTACTTCGGGCTCGTCGTCTGGCTGCGGCTCTACGACACCCTGTGGGCGCTCATCCTCACCTACATGGTGGCGACGATCCCGTACGCGATCCTCATGATGACGGGGTACTTCAACACCATCCCCAAGGACCTCGACGAGGCCGTGAAGATCGACGGCGGCGGCACCTTCCGCACGCTGTGGCGGTTCCTCGTGCCGATCGCGCGGCCGGGCATCGTCTCGGTCGGCGCGTACACGTTCATGGTCGCCTGGAACGAGTACCTGTTCGCCCTGACGCTGACGCAGAACCGCTCCAACCGCACCGTCCCCGTCGGGATCCAGCTCCTCATGGGCGAGCACTCGTTCCAGTGGAGCGAGATGATGGCGATGAGCGTGCTCGGCTGCCTGCCGGTGCTCATCCTCTTCCTGTTCTTCCAGCGGCAGTTCGTCGGGGGAATGACCGCGGGGGCCGTCAAGACGTAGACCGCCCCGACCGCCCAGCGTCAGCCACCCAGCCCCACCCCCACCGCCTCACCAGAAGGACGACACCACCATGCTGCTCTCCGGCACCGACATCCTCGCTCCCGCGGCGGCGAACGGCTTCGCCGTCCCCGCCTACAACATCTCCGACTACGGGATGATGGTCGCCGCCATCGCCGCGTGCGAGGAGGTCGGCTCCCCGATGTTCATCGCGATCCACCCGTCGGAGTGGGAGCTGGTCGGCGACCCGTTCGTCGCCTCCGCGCTCGAGGTCGCTCGCACGTCGTCGGTCCCGGTGGCGATCCACCTCGACCACGGGGCGACGTTCGAGCAGGCCATGGCCGCCGTCCGGCTGGGCTTCACGTCCGTCATGATCGACGGCTCGCTCCTGCCGTACGAGCAGAACGTGGAGCTGACGCGGCGCGTCGTGGAGTCGGCGCACGCGGCCGGCGTCTCCGTCGAGGGCGAGATCGGCACGATCGGGCCGCGCGACCCGCGCAGCGCGGAGGAGATGAAGCGCTTCTCCTACACGACGCCGGAGGAGGCGAGCCAGTTCGTCGCCGACACCGGCGTGGACTCCCTCGCCGTCGCGATCGGGACGGCGCACGGCGTGTACCCGCCGGGCGTCAAGCCGGAGATCAACGTCGAGCTGGTCTCGCGGATCGCCGCGACGGTCGGGGTCCCGCTCGTCCTGCACGGCGGCTCGGGCGCCGTCGACGCGGAGGTCACCGAGGCGGTCTCCCGCGGCATCGCCAAGGTCAACGTGTCCGCCGACATGAAGCTCGCCTACTTCGCCCGGCTGCGCGAGGTGCTGAGCGACCCGGCCGTCCGTGAGCCGCACGACGCCTACCCGCCCGCGCTCGACGCGCTCAAGGCGGCCGTCCGGCACAAGGCGGAGGTGTTCGCGTCGGTCGGGGCCGCGCGGCACTACGACTACCGCCCGGTCGGTCTGCGCGCGCCCATCTGGACGGCGTCCGCCGCCCCCGTCCTGGAGCACTGACCACCTCCCGAGGGAACGACCCGCGTCCCGGCCGCCGATGTGGCCGGGACGCGGGTCGTTCTCCGTTCCGGGGTGGTCGGCGTCCCCGAGGCACTCGAGGCCCCGACGAGGGCAAGGGTGGGCCCCCGTTCCGAGGGGGAGTGGAACGGGGGCCCGTGCGGTGGCGTCCTAGAGGGAGTGGACGATCACCGCGTCGTGGCGCGGCGGCGCAGGAGCATCGTGGTGCCCCCTGCGAGCAGCAGTAGTCCTGCCGCCGCGACGAGTCCGAGGATCCCGGCACCGGTCGAGCCCAGCTCGGGTCCGGGTGTGGGCGAGGCGACCGGCGTCGAGGGAGACTCCGACGGCGAGTCGGGCGGCGTCGGGGTCGGCGTCGGGCCCGGGATCACCGGCGCGGGAGCGCAGGCCTCGGCCGTGCTGGAGTCCTCACCGGTGGTGAGGGTGGCCTCGTTGAGGAACCCGGTCCCCTCCTCGCCCTCGGTCAGCTCGCAGTCGGCCTGCTCCTGGGTGAGGCCGACGGGGACCCGGACGTCGACCTCGACGACGTACCGGTGCACCTCGCCCCCGGCGATCGGCACCTGGGTGGCGATGACGGGCTGGCCCGCGCCGTCGAAGCCCGGGGTGAGCTGGATCTCCTCGAGCTCGGGCGGGACCGTGACCCGGACCCCCTCCACGACGATGCCCTCACCCGGCCGCAGGGTGTCCGACAGGTCGTAGGTGCCCGACGCCGTGCCCTCGCTGGTGACGACCACGTCGTAGGTCAGGGTCGTGGTGTGCTCACCGGTCAGGGGCGTCTGCTTCGTGAGCTCCTTCGTGATCGCGATCGCGACGTTCCGGTCGATCACGATCCCGGCGTTGCGCGTGAGGTCACCGGTGTCCGCGGCGAGCGTGAACTCGGGCGTGAGACCCGTGGCGACGTCGACATCGGAGTAGACACCCTCGCTCGAGGCGTGCTGCTGGGTGAACGTGTGGTTCACGGGCAGCCCCTCCGGAGCGACCTGCACCTGGTAGGTGCCCGAGGCCAGCTCGGGGAAGGAGTACTCGCCGTTCCCGTCCGTCGTGGTCTCCAGCGAGACCGGGTTGCCGTCCTTGTCCGTCCCGGTCAGCACGACCCGGATCCCGGGCACGCCCGGCTCCCCCGCGTCCCACAGCCCGTTCTTGTCCAGGTCCTCCCAGACCAGGTGCCCGATGCTCGAGGCGACGACCTTGACGTCGCGCCGGGCCGGCCCGACGCCCTGCGTCACGCCGTCGGCGCGGCCGGAGGTGATGTTCCGGTAGACGTCACCCGAGTGGTTGCCGACCGGGGTCATGAGGATGTCGACCTGGAAGTCGTCGTCCGGGTCGAACTCCCCCGGACGCAGGAAGCGCAGCCCCGTGACCTCCTCGTTCGAGGCCGGGCAGTCCGCGGCCGGATCGGCCGGATCACTCGACTCGCCGCTGACCACGGCGCCGCCCGTCGGGGCGTCGCACCACACGGTCGAGCCGTCGGCGAGGTTGCTGGCGGCGGACGGGTTGGACTCCAGCTCGCCGGAGGGCCGCTTCGTGTACAGGATCGTCACGTCGGTCGTGCCGGCCGCCGGCGCGGCGGAGTCGAACCGCAGGCTGCCCTGGAAGTCGTTGCCCGCCAGACCGTTCGCCGGCAGCACGTCGATCACGTCGACGTTGCCCACGTTCGGCGGACCGTCGATGTTCGCGAAGAACACGCTCCACCTCAGCGTCCGCGGCGTCGCGACACCCTCCGGGTTCACCTCGATCACCCCGGGGTCGGCCGTCTTGGAGATCTTCAGCCCCGTCGGCACGACGAGCTGCATCTGGACGTCGTCCGACCGCACCCCCACCGGCGAGGTGTCGGCGGGCGACGCGATCACCGTCTCGTTGGTGAACGTGCCGTTGCGGGCCACGTCCAGGATCTCCACCGTCACCACGATCGGCTCGATCGGCGCCCCCACCGCCAGCTCACCCAGGTCCCACCTCAGGTACTGCTGGTTCGCCGGGCACGCGATCTCCGCCTCCGCGGGCGCGCCCATCTGCACGACGACCGGGTTCAGCGCCGCTGCGCCCTGGGCCGCGGAGTCGAAGACCTGGAACCGCGGCAGGCAGTCCTCGATCGTCACCTGCTGCTTCTGTCCGTCGACGGTGACGTCACCCGTCAGGGACGGGTCGAGCCGGTACCGGATCGTCGAGCCCGACGTGTACTGCGGCACGGCCGCGTCCGTGAACTCCCCCGACCCGGGAACCCGCTCCACCAGCTTGCGGATGCGTGCGCGCGCGTCGCCCTGCCAGAGCCGGTCGCCCTGGTTCTTGGTGTGGGTGACCGGGTCGTACGTCGGCATCTGCTCGCGGTGGGTGCCGGAGAACACCTCGTCCGTCGTCCTGGTGCCGTCCGCGAGGACCTGCGAGGCCCAGTTGCCGATCGGGGCGGCGTGGTCGCCGTCCAGCACGACCATCCCGACGGCGAGCCGGAAGATGGTCTCGCCGAACGTGGTGCCGGCCGGGAAGGTCGCGACCCAGGTGACGCGCACCCGGTTGATGCCGTCCCAGACCGTCCGACCCTGTGCGTCGACGGTCGGCGCCACGACATCGTCCGGGTTCTCCGACCACGTGCCGGTCGAGCAGTCGGCGTCAGCTCCCGGACCCGCGGGGCCGGAGCTGTACTCGACCTTGTAGCTGCCGATGCCGCTCTGGTCCTGCCCGATCGTCGAGGCCGGGAGGTTGTAGTACGGGTGTCGGACCAGCACCGGGAAGACCGGCCGGCCGTTGCCGGGGTAGGCCGACGCGCTGCTCCCGTTCCAGTCCGGGTGCGACGCGAGCGCGAGCCGGTCCCCGTCCCAGACGTCACAGGTGACGAGCGTCTGCGACGTGTTGGTGCCCGCGGCGCCCTGCGCCGAGGTCATCAGGAGGGAGTAGACCCCCTGCCCCTGCATGACCACCGTGTTGCCGTCCTTGATCCGGCCCGACCCGGGCGGGCCCGGCAGGTTGGTGGCGTCTCCCTGCATGAAGGTCCCGCTCGGGGTGTTGTCCTCGACGCCGGGGATGCCGGTGAAGGCCTTGTCGATCGTCCCGTTGAGCTGGATCCGGATCGTCTGGTTCCGCGCGTCGTTGTCCGGGTTGGCGTCAGTGATCGGCTGTCCGTCGATCGTCCTCGCCGTGAGGTCCGTGAACTCGTTGCGGGTGGCCAGCGTCATGGCGCCGCCCTCCGGCGTCGTGCCGAACTCGACGATGGCCGCCATCGGGACCGCGACCGAGAGCTCGAACGACGCGACGTACGCCTTGTTCGCCGGGAGCGCGTTGCCGCTGCCCGTCGTCGTCGGGACGGTGAACGCCGACGTGTCCGCGTCGGTGATGGTGATGGTCGACGGCTCTCCGCGCGGCGCCGTCGGGCAGGAGATCGTGCCCGAGTTGCGCGTGGCGTTGGCCTCCGTCGCATAGCTCGCCGACAGGTAGGAGTACGGCAGGCTCGACCGGAAGCCGGAGCCCTGGCCGATGCTGCCGCAGCTGCTGACCTGCGGCCCGTACGCCGCCTTCGCGTCCGCCTCGGATCCGGCCGACGCGACCATGGCCGCCCAGGTGCTCGCGCCGTAGAAGGCCTCGGGGTCGACGTCGTCGACGAACGTGATCGGGCTCTGCAGCGGCGTCGTCCCGCGACCGCCGGCCGGCACCGTGATCGTCACCGGGTAGGCGATCCGGAAGCATGCCTCCGTCTCGTGCGGAGGCGGACAGGCGGCCTGGCTCTGGAACAGCGGACCGGCGTTCGCGCTGGACGCGTCGTTGTTCTTCGACAGGTCGAACGTCGCCGCGGCCGACACGGTCACCGGGTCGGGGCCGATCGTGGCGGGCTCGGTCACCTGGTCCGAGGTCACCTCGAAGGTGAGCTGGTCCATGACGGTGCCGTTCGGCACCTCCGAGCGCACCTGCGCCAGGAACGAGTAGTTCAGGGCCGTGCCCATGGCCTCGTTCCTGAGCACGCACGTCACGCTCTGACGCGGCAGCGACTCCCACGACGTCGCCGTCAGCGGCGACGCCGGAGCCGGCAGCTCGACCGGATCGACGGAGCTGCCCGCGAGGCAGAACGGCGGGAGCTGCACGAGCTCCTGTCCCCGCGGCAGCTCGAACCGAATCGTCGGCGCCGTCTGGTCGTCGCCCTCGTACCGGATGCCGATGGAGTAGGTCAGGGTGTCGTTGGTCCGCACGACGTCGTTGTCGGGACCGGAGTCGTTCCCCGGGTCGTCGTTGTCCTGGAACGGTGCCGTGCCGCTCGTCTGGACGAAGGTGAGCGAGAGGCTCGCTAGATCATCGGCGAACGCAGGAGAGGCAAGGAATACCCCCCCCCCCAGCGCCAGGGCTGTCAGCCCGGCTACCAGCCGAGCACGAGCAGGTGAAGAACTACGCATGTGATGCCCCCATACATGTGAAACCGACCAGGCGCGCATCCTCGCCGGCGCAAGTCCCTGGCCCGGTGACCATAGCAGGCAACCCGACCCATCGCACCTCAACCCGATCCCACTCCGCCAGACCAGGCTCTAGTCGATCCCGTCCGATCCCGTCCGACCCGGCTCGACCCCGTTCGACCGGAGCCGCCCCAGGTTGAGCTGGACGGATCGGGACGGATGCGGACGCATCGTCTCGCTCCCGGACGGGTCACCAACATGCCGGACCGAGTCCGACCGGCGCCGCCTTCCTCGCCTTCCAGCGGCCGCCTCGGCCACCGCGCCCACCGCGGTGTCGACCCGTGCCGTCGGGCCAGCGCGCGCCCGCGGTGGCAGAGTTGTCCGGTGCCCGTGACCGACCCCTTCGGCTCCCCCGAGCCCGCCGGCTCCCCCGCCACCCTCGATCGCTCCCGCGTCGACGCGCTCCGCCGGCGCACGATCGTCCTGCTCTCCGTCGCCCAGGTGTTCAGCGGCCTCGCGGCCGGCTCGGTCGTGTCGATCGGTTCGCTGCTGGCCGTCGAGATCACCGGGAACGACGCGTTCGCGGGGTCGGTCACCACCGCGGCGACGCTCGGCGCCGCCTTCTCCGCGCTCTGGCTCGCCCGCCTCGCGCTGGCCCGCGGCCGCCGCGCGTCACTCAGCTCGGGCCTGCTGCTGGCCTCCGTCGGGGCCGTCGCGTTCGTCCTCGCGTCGGTGTGGCAGAGCTTCCCGCTGCTCCTGGCCGGCGGCGCACTCATGGGCGTCGGTTCGGCCGTCAACCTTCAGGCGCGGTTCGCGGCGACCGACCTGTCGACACCGGGCAGCCGCGCCCGCGACCTCTCGCTCGTCGTGTGGATGAGCACCGTCGGCGCCGTCACCGGCCCCAACCTGGTCGGGCTCGGCGGCCCGCTCGGCCGCCTCACCGGGCTGCCCGAGCTCGGGGCGGCGTTCCTCTTCTCGCTCGCCGGCATGCTCGCGGCGATGCTCGTGCTGTGGATCGGCCTGCGGCCGGACCCGCTCGCCGTCGCGCGCGAGGGCGAGCACGGGCACAGCGTCGTCACGGGGGTCCGCACCCGCGTGCCGATCACCGAGGCGCTGGCGACGCTGGCGCGCTTCCCCAGGGCCGTCGGGGCGCTGCTCGGGATCCTGGTGGCGCACGCCGTCATGGTCGCCGTCATGTCGATGACGCCGGTCCACATGGCGGGGCACGGTGCCAGCATCAGCCTGGTCGGTCTCACCGTGAGCCTGCACATCGCCGGGATGTACGCGCTCTCCCCCGTGATGGGCTGGCTCAGCGACCGGATCGGCGCCCCCGTCGTGCTCGTCCTCGGCCTGCTGACGCAGGTCGCCGCGGTCGCCGTCGCCGGCACGTCGGGGGCCAGCGCGGGCGCGACGACGATCGGTCTCGTCCTGCTCGGCGTCGGCTGGTCGGCGGCGACGGTCGCCGGGTCGAGCAGCATCGCCGGCGCCGTTCCCGGTGACGGCCGCGTGGCCATCCAGGGCCTCTCGGACTCCCTCATGTCGTTCGCCGGCGCCGGCGGCGGCGCGCTGGCCGGGGTCGCCCTGGCCCGCATCGGGTACGACGGCCTCAACCTGGCCGCCGGGGTGCTCGCCGCGGCCGGCGCCGTCGCCGCGTTCCTGGTCCAGCGGCGCGCGGCGACGCGGGACGCCCCCGTCGTCTGACCCCGCCGATGGCCGGGGCTCGTCAGCCGCGGCCGACGAGCGTGCGCACCTCCGCCGCGAGCACGACGGACCCGAGCGCGACGACCCCGGCACCGGCGCCAACGCCGTACGCCTCGGACTCGGCCAGCTCGACCGCGAGCGTCAGGGCCTCGTCGAGCCGCTCGGCGACGTGGACGCGGTCCTCCCCGAACACCTCGCGGGCCAGCTCGGCCAGGTCGTCGACCTCCATCGAGCGCATCGACGTCGAGCGGGAGACCACGAGCTCCGCGAGCACGGGCTCCAGCTCGACGAGCATCCCCTCGACGTCCTTGTCCGCCATCGCGCCGAACACGCCGACCAGCCGCTCGAACGCGAACGCCTCCTCGAGCGTGTCGATGGCCGCGCGGACCCCGGCGACGTTGTGCGCCGCGTCGACGAGGATGGTCGGCGAGCTGCGGACGATCTCCATCCGTCCCGGCGAGCTGACCGACGCGAACGCGGCCTCGACCACGTCGGCGGGCAGCGCGACACCACCGAGGAACGCCTCGACGGCCGCGAGCGCGACGAGCGCGTTATGGGCCTGGTGGCGCCCGTGCAGCGGCAGGAAGACGTCCTCGTAGACGGCGCCGATCCCGCGCATCGACACGAGCTGGCCGCCGACGGCGACGGCGCGGGACAGCAGCGCGATCGGGGTCGTGCCGTCCGGGAGCGCGGCGAGCACGGCCTCCGCGTCGAGCTCGGCGACACCCCCGTCGGCGTCGGCGTCGGCGTCGAACGTCTCGATCTCCACGACGAGCCGGGCGCCGACGGCGACGCACCGCGCGGCGATGACCTCGAGCACCTCGCTCTCCTGGTTCCCGACGACGGCGGTGGCCCCCGGCTTGATGATCCCCGACTTCACGGCGGCGATCTCCGGCAGCGTGTGGCCGAGCCAGCGCTCGTGGTCGTGGCTGATCGGCGTCAGCACGGCGACCTCCGCGTCCACGACGTTGGTCGAGTCCCACTCGCCGCCCATGCCGACCTCGAGGACCGCGACGTCGACCGGGGCGTCGGCGAAGGCGGCCAGCGCCATCGCCGTCAGCACCTCGAAGAACGACAGCTCGCCGCCCGCGCCGTACTTGCCGGACGCGACCAGCTCGGCGTCGATCATCTCGATGTAGGGCGCGACGTCGTCCCACGCGCGCACCCACTCCTGCGCGGTGAGCGGCTCGCCGTCGATCGCGATCCGCTCCCGGACGGTCGACAGGTGCGGGGAGGTGAACCGGCCCGTCCTGGTGCCCAGCTCGCGCAGCAGCGCGTCGATCATCCGGGCCGTCGACGTCTTGCCGTTCGTCCCCGTGAGGTGGATCGCGCGGAACATCTGCTGCGGCGACCCGAGCACGTCGACCACGCGGGCGACGCGCTCGATCGTCGGATCGAAGTCGTGCTCCGGCGTGCGGCGCAGGATCTCGCGGTAGATCTCCCGCGCGCGCTGCTCGGACTCGCCCGCCTCGCTCGCGCGCCGCGCGTCGGCCCCGTCCCGGCTCATGCCAGCTCCTCGCTCGTGCTCGCGTCCCGGCGCAGGTCGACGACCGCGACCGCTCCCCTGGCCAGCTCCCCCGCGTCGACCGGCCCGATCGCGAGCGACGTCGCGAGCGTCTCCCGCGCGATGTGGTCGCGCCAGGTCTCTGCGTCCGCGACGCGTTCGTCCGGGACCCCGAGACGCAGGTCGATCCGGTCGCTCACGTGCAGGTCGGCGGCCTTGCGCGCGTCCTGCACCTGGCGCACGACGTCGCGCGCGAAGCCCTCGGCCCGCAGGGCGTCGTCGAGCGCGAGATCGAGGACGACGAAGCCGCCGCCCGGGAGGACCTGGACGGCGAGCTGCCGCTCGTCGCCCTCGTCGGCGGCGCTCGCCTGGGTGACGAGCTCGTACTCCCCGTCGAGCAGCACGACGCCGCCGGCGACGACCGCGCCGTCCGGCCCCTGGGTCCAGTCGCCCTCGCGGGCGGCTCGGATGACGGTCTGGACGTCCTTGCCGAGGCGCGGTCCCGCGGCGCGCGCGTTGACCGAGAGCCGGGTCTCCACGCCGTAGCGGGCGGCGGCGTCGGAGGCGAGGTCCTCGAGCGCCACGGCCTTGAGGTTGACCTCGCTCGCGACCAGGTCGGCGAACGGCGCGAGCGCGGCCGCCTCGTCGGCGTCGCTCAGCACGACGACGAGCGAGCGCAGCGGCTGGCGCACGCGGACCTTGTTCGCCTTGCGCAGCGCGTGCGCCGTCGAGACGACCTCGCGGACGCGGTCCATCGCCGCGACGAGCCCGGGGTCGGCGACGAGCGCGGGCTCGACGTCGTAGGTCACGGTCCCCCCGTGCTCGCCGTCCTCGGTCTCCCGCGTCGTCACCGGCCAGTCCGTCAGGTGCACGGACTCCCCGCCGGTGAGCCCGCGCCAGATCTCCTCCGTGAGCAGCGGCGCGAACGGCGCCATGATCCGGGTGAGCGCCTCCAGCGCCGTGCAGAGCGTGTCGAAGGCCCGGGTGTCCTCCGCCCAGAACCGCTCCCGCTGGGTGCGGACGTACCAGTTCGTCAGGAGGTCGATGTGCTCGCGGATGAGCCCGCAGGCCGCGGCGACGTCGAACGCGTCGGCCGCGCGCGTCACCTGGACCGCGAGGTCGTGCGTGCGCGCGAGGAGGTAGCGGTCCATCACTGGCAGGTCCGCCACGGCCTCCGGCGCGACCGGCTGCGCGAGGTAGCCGGCGCCGCCGTTCAGCGTCCCGGCGTAGAGCGCGAAGAAGTAGTACGCGTTCCACAGCGGCAGCAGGACGCCGCGCACCTCGGCCCGGATGCCCTCCTCGGTCACGACGAGGTTGCCGCCGCGCAGGATCGGCGAGGACATGAGGAACCAGCGCATCGCGTCGGACCCGTCGCGGTCGAACACCTCGTTGACGTCCGGGTAGTTGCGCAGGCTCTTGGACATCTTGCGCCCGTCCGAGCCGAGCACGATCCCGTGGCTCACGCACGAGCGGAAGGCCGGCCGGTCGAACAGCGCCGTCGCGAGGACGTGCAGCGTGTAGAACCAGCCGCGCGTCTGCCCGATGTACTCGACGATGAAGTCGCCCGGGTAGTGATGCTCGAACCAGTCGGCGTTCTCGAACGGGTAGTGCACCTGGGCGAACGGCATCGAGCCGGAGTCGAACCACACGTCGAGCACGTCGGGGATGCGGCGCATCGTGCTCCGACCCGTCGGATCGTCGGGGTTCGGCCGGGTGAGCCGGTCGATCCACGGCCGGTGCAGGTCGGGCTGGCCGGCGTCGTTGCGCGGGACGTCGCCGAAGTCGCGGGCCAGCTCCTCGAAGGAGCCGTAGACGTCGATCCGCGGGTACGCCGGGTCGTCGCTCACCCACACCGGGATCGGCGTGCCCCAGTAGCGGTTGCGGCTGATCGACCAGTCCCGCGCGCCGGCGAGCCACTTGCCGAACTGCCCGTCCTTGATGTGCTCCGGCGTCCAGGAGATCTCCTGGTTCAGCTCCCCCATCCGGTCCCGGAAGTCGGTGACGCGGACGAACCAGCTCGACACGGCCTTGTAGATGAGCGGGTTCCGGCAGCGCCAGCAGTGCGGGTAGGAGTGGTCGTAGGTCTCGTGGCGCACGACGAGCGGCCGACGCTCGGCCGGCACCGCGGCCAGCGGACCCGAGCCGGCCTTGAGGTCGGCGATGATCCGCGGGTTCGCGTCGAAGACCTGCAGCCCCGCGTAGTCGGGGACGAGCGAGGTGAACTCCCCCGCGTCGCCCACCGTGACGATCGGCGTGATGCCGAGCGCGTCGCAGGCGAGCATGTCGTCCTCGCCGAACGCGGGCGCCATGTGGACGAGCCCCGTGCCGTCGTCGGTCGTGACGAAGTCCCCGGCGAGGATCTGGAAGCACGCGGGGTTGTCGGCCTCGGCGCGGCCCGCGTCGTCGGTGAAGTACGGGAACGGCGGGAAGTAGCGGCGGCCGACGAGGTCGGCCCCCGCGATCTCGGCGACGACGCGCGGCTCCTCGCCGAGCTCGCGGGCGTAGGCGGACAGGCGGGCGGCGGCGAGCAGCACCCGGGTGCCGGGAGCGGCGAGCGCCACCGGCGTCCCCTCCTCCGGCTCGACGACGACGTAGGTCACCCGCGGGTTGACGGCGACCGCCTGGTGGCTCGGCAGCGTCCAGGGCGTCGTGGTCCAGACCAGGAGGTCGGTGCCAGCCAGGACGGCGTCGAGCTGGTCGTGGTCGTTGGCGGGGGCGAGCGCCGGCGCGAACGGGAGCCCGACGGTGAGCGCCGGGTCCTGGCGCATCTGGTAGACGTCGTCGTCCATCCGCAGCTCGTGGTTGGACAGCGGCGTCTGGTCGCGCCAGCAGTAGGGAAGGACGCGGAAGCCCTCGTACGCGAGGCCCTTGTCGTAGAGCTGCTTGAACGCCCACAGGACCGACTCCATGAAGCCCGGGTCGAGCGTCTTGTAGTCGTTCTCGAAGTCGACCCAGCGCGCCTGGCGCGTGACGTACTCCTCCCACTCCTTGGTGTAGGCGAGCACCGACTCGCGGCACGCGGCGTTGAACGCCTCGATGCCCATCTCCTCGATCTGGGACTTGTCCGTGATCCCGAGGATGCGCTCGGCCTCGAGCTCGGCGGGCAGGCCGTGCGTGTCCCAGCCGAACCGCCGGTCGACGTGCCGCCCGCGCATCGTCTGGTAGCGCGGCACGACGTCCTTGACGTAGCCCGTCAGCAGGTGGCCGTAGTGGGGCAGGCCGTTGGCGAACGGGGGGCCGTCGTAGAAGACGAACTCGTTCTCGCCGTTCTCCCCCGTCGGACGCGCGGCGACGGACTTGCGGAACGTGTCGCCGATCAGCCAGGAGGCGAGCACCCGCTGCTCGATCGCGGGGAAGGAGGGGGAGGCCACGAGGCCGGCGTCGGTGTGGCGGGGGTAGCTGTCGCTCGTCAACTTCTGCTCCGGTGGTGCTGGCGATTCGCTGGTCGGTCCTGCGTCGTGCGTGCTGCGTCGCGAGGACGACCCGCCGGCTCGCGCCGGTGGACCGCGGTACCACCCCGTTTGCCGCGGGCCCCGGTCGAGGCGGGCCGCGCGGCCACTCGTTGACGGCTGTGACGGGCCTGCCCGTCCGGTTCTACTGAGCCCGCGCGCGACCCCGTCGAGGGGGTCGGGGCGGAGGGCCGTTCTTCCGGAGGCTCACCGGTGATGGCCGGGTCGACGCCTGTGCGTCCGATCCTACGCCCCCGTCCGGCCCGGCCGCACGGGCGCCGCCCCGCGCGGTCCGACGCGCCTGCGAGACTGGTCGGCATGTCCGACACCCCCTGGTCCCCTCCCCCCGGCACGACAGACGGCGGCGGTCGCGAGCGCATGCTCGCGTGTCTCGAGCGCGCGGTCGAGGGCACGCCCTACCGCCTCGACCCGGACGACCGCGGCGTCGTCCTCTCCCTCGACATCGCGGACGCAAGCTGGTGGGGAACCCTCTCGGCCGCGGGCGTGACGGCGCAGCAGCGCGAGATCGTCCGGTTCCCGTCCGAGACGACGGTCGCGATCACCGACGAGATCCGCGAGCTGCGGTGGAGCGCCGGCCGGCCCAGCCTCGTGACGGGGTCGCTCGTCCGGGGCCGGATCAGGACGCGGCGGCGCGAGGTCGTGTGGGGCTGGCGGGCCGACGGCTCGTTCGGCCGGGTCCTCGACCTGCGCCTCGACTCCGCCGAGGCGCGCGAGCTCGTCGAGGCGGCCGCGGCCGCCGCCGGGCTGACGGTCGTTCGCGGCGGCGCCGAGCGCGGCGCGATCATCGCCGCGTGGGTCGGCGGGGCCGTCGCCCTGCTGGGGATCGTCGTCGCCCTCGTGGTGACGCTGGCGGTCGCGTAGCCGATGGGGACGACGACGGCTGCTCCCCTCGTCCTGCTCGACCTCGACGGCACGCTGACCGATTCCGCACCCGGGATCATGGCATCGGCGGCCGCGGCGTTCGACGCCCTCGGTCTCGCACGACCCACGCCGGACGAGCTGCGCTCGTTCGTCGGTCCGCCCCTGCCGGTCTCGATGCGAGCGCTCGGCGTGCCGCCCGAGCGCCTCAGCGAAGCCGTGCGGGCATACCGCGCCTCGTTCGCCGCGGGCAACATGTGGGACAACCGGGTCTACGACGGCATCCCGGAGCAGCTCGGGCTCCTGCGCGCAGCAGGCTGCACGCTCGCCGTCGCCACGTCGAAGCCTGAGGTCTACGCCCGTCCGATCTGCGAGCGGTTCGGGCTGACCGCACGTGTCGACAGGGTCTACGGCGCGCCGCTCGACGACGTCCCGTCCTCGAAGGCGAGCGTCATCGCGCACTCGCTCGCAGACCTGCGCAGGCGCGAGCTCGTCCCCGACGCGGAGCGCATCCTCATGGTGGGCGACCGCCACCACGACGTCGAGGGTGCGCGCGAGCACGACATCGACTGCCTCGGCGTCGGCTGGGGCTATGCCGTCCTGGGCGAGCTCGCCGACGCGGTCGGCATCGTCCCGCGCGTCGACGACCTCGCGGCCGCCGTGCTCGCTCGCCTCACCGGCTGACCCGGCGCGGGTCGCCCTCGCGCCGCGAGCGGGTCGGACGCGCCGTCCGGGGGCGGGAGTAGAATCGATTCGATGCCTGTGTCACCCGGCCCCAAGAGACCAGCAGCCCCCCGCTCGACCCCAGCAACGATGCTTCGCCTGCTCGACTGGGTTCGTCCCGTGCTGCCCCGAATCGTCATGGGCGGCATCACCGCCCTCCTCGCCAGCCTCATGGCGCTCGCCATCCCCCAGGTCCTCCGCGTCGTCATCGAGGGCCCGCTGCTGAGCTCCGGGTCGGTCACCGGCCTGGTCTGGGCGACGGCGCTCGTGCTCGCCCTCGGTCTCATCGAGGCCTTCCTCGTGTGGTGCCGCCGCGTCTTCATCGCGACGGCGGCGACGGGCGCCGAGCACGACATGCGCGTCGAGCTCTACCACCGCCTGCTCGACCTGCCGATCGCGTTCCACAACCGGACCTCCGGCGGCCAGCTCATCCAGCGCTCGATGGGCGACCTGTCCGCCGTCCGGCGCTGGGTCGCGTTCGGCTTCGTCATGATGGTCGTCTCCAGCGCGACCATCGTCGTCGGCGTCGTCCTCATGATCGTCAACGCCTGGCAGCTCGGCCTGCTCTACCTCGTCGGCGCGATCGTCATGGTCGTGCTCACGTTCCGCCTGCGCCGCTCCTACGGAGCCGCGGCCCGGCGCGCCCGCGACCAGGCGGGCGACCTCGCGACCAACGTCGAGGAGTCCGTCCAGGGCATCCGCGTGCTCAAGGCGTTCGGCCGCGGCGAGGACGCGCACGAGGACTTCTTCTCCCAGGCCGACGAGCTGCGGCGAACGGAGCTGGTCAAGGCGGGCGCCCAGGCACGCATCACGGCCGTCCTGACGATCCTGCCGGAGTCGCTGCTGGCCGTCTCGCTCGGGCTGGGCGCCTACCTCGTGGTGCACGACCAGCTCACGATCGGCGCGCTCTCCGCGTTCTTCGTCACCGCGGCCGTCGTCAACCGCCCCGTCGAGATGCTCGGCAACCTGCTCGCGATGACGCTCGACGCGCGGGCGGCCCTCGACCGCTACCTCGACGTCATCGACCTGCCCAACCCGCTGACGGACCCAGCCGACCCTGCGCGCCTCCCGGCCCCGGCCACGCCCGAGGGCTCGACGGTCGAGCTGCGCGACGTGGTGGTCCAGTTCTCCCCCGACGAGGCGCCCGTGCTCGACGGCGTCGACCTCGTCCTCCCGCCGGGCCGGACGACGGCGCTGGTCGGGCTCACCGGCAGCGGGAAGTCGACGCTGCTGGCCCTGCTCCCGCGCCTGCTCGACACCACCTCCGGCTCGGTCCTGCTCGACGGCGTCGACGTCCGCGACCTGTCCCGGCGCGACGTCCGCTCGATCGTGGCGCCGGCGTTCGAGGACTCCGTCCTCTTCTCCACCAGCGTCCGCGACAACGTGCTCATGGGCGCCGCCGCGACCGCCCGGGCCGAGAGTACCGAGGGGACCGACGCCGACGGTGCGGCCGTGCTCACCCCGCAGGAGGAGGACACGCGGCTGGCCGAGGCGCTCGAGGCGGCGCAGGCGGACTTCGTCGCCGACCTCGAGGACGGCACCGACACGATCATCGGCGAGGAGGGGCTCAGCCTGTCCGGTGGACAGCGTCAACGTCTCTCCCTCGCCCGGGCCATCGCGGCCCGCCCGCGCGTGCTCGTGCTGGACGATCCGCTGTCCGCCGTCGACGTCGCGACCGAGACCGCCGCGACCGACGCGCTGCGGCGGCTGCTGCCCGGGACGACGACGCTGGTCGTCGCCCACCGGCCGTCGACGGTGGCCCTCGCCGACCACGTCGTGGTGCTGGAGGGCGGGCGCATCACCGGGGCCGGGACGCACACCGAGCTGCTCGCCGGCCACCCGCACTACCGGTACGTGCTCACGGCGATGGAGCAGGAGCACCCCGCCGACGAGGACGTCGCGGACGCCGAGCAGGCCGTCGACGAGGTCGAGCACGAGATCATCGACGAGGCCGAGCAGGAGGCCGAGCTGGACGCCCGGCTCCAGGACGAGGAGGTGGCGCGATGAGCCGGGGGGAGCGCAGCCCGTCCCTCGCGCTGCTGATGTCGCTGGCACGGCCCGTGCGCGGGCGCGTGGCGCTGCTCGCCGTCGTCGTCGTGCTCGCGCAGCTCGCCCTCGCGGCCGGGCCGCTCCTCATCGCGTGGGGGACCGACGCGGCGCTGGCCGCAGCTCAGGGCCGCGGCGAGCTGGGCCCCGCGCTCGTCTGCTCCGCGGTGTACCTCACGGCGGCGATCGTCGGCGGCGTGCTGTCGGCGGCGACGATCAAGATCGCGGCCGGCGTGAGCCAGTCGATGCTGCTCGACCTGCGCTCGCGACTGTTCCGGCACACCCAGCGGCTCGACCTGGAGTTCCACGAGCGCTACACCTCCGGCCGGGTGATCTCGCGGCAGACCTCGGACACCGAGGCGCTGCGCGAGCTGCTCGACGGCGGCGTCACGGCGCTGGCCGGCAGCGCGCTCTCGATGATCCTCACGGTCGTGTTCCTCGTGACGATGGACTGGCCGAGCGGCGTCGTGCTGCTCGTCGCCCTCGTCCCGGCCGTCCTCGTGACGCGCTGGTTCCAGCAGCGCTCCTCCGTGCAGTTCCGGCGCCAGCGCACGGCCTCGGCCCGGCTCATCGTCCACTTCGTCGAGGCCATGACCGGGATGCGCGCGCTCCAGGCGTTCCGCCGCGAGCGCCGCTCGTCCGAGGACTACACGGAGCTCGCGCTCGACTACCGCGAGGCGAACGTCGAGTCCATCCGGCAGTTCGGCGTGTTCGACACGAGCCTCACCGCCATCGGCAACGTGACGGTCGCGCTCGTGCTCCTCGTCTCGGGCCTGCGCGTCATCGACGGCTCGATGGCGATCGGCGTCGTGCTCGGCTCCGTCATGTACGCGCGGCGGTTCTTCGCCCCGCTCGCCCAGATCGGCACGTTCTACAACTCGCTGCAGTCGGCGATCGCCGCGCTGGAGAAGCTGTCGTCGCTACTGGCGGAGAGCCCGACCGTTCCCGAGCCGACCCGCCCGGTCGGCCTCGCCCGCGCGCGGGGCCGGGTCGACTTCGACCACGTGGAGTTCGGCTACGGAACGCTCCCCGCCGTCCTGCCCGACCTCGACCTGCACATCCCGGCCGGCCAGCAGGTCGCGCTCGTCGGGACGACCGGCGCCGGCAAGTCGACCATCGCCAAGCTCGTCGCGCGGTTCTACGATGTCCGGCGCGGCTCCGTCCGGCTCGACGGCGTCGACCTGCGCGACCTCGCGTCCGACGACCTGCGACGCGCCGTCGTCATGGTCACCCAGGAGGCGTACCTGTTCTCCGGCTCCGTCGCCGCGAACATCGCGATCGGGAACCCGCGCGCGACGCGCCAGCAGATCGAGGCGGCGGCTCGCGCGGTCGGCGTGCACGACGTCGTCATGGCGCTCCCCGAGGGCTACGACACGCCCGTCGACGGCCGCGGCGTCCGTCTCTCGGCCGGCCAGCGCCAGCTCGTCTCGTTCGCGCGGGCCTTCCTCGCCGACCCGGCCGTGCTCGTGCTGGACGAGGCGACCAGCTCGCTCGACGTCCCCGGCGAGCGGATCGTGCAGGAGGGCCTGGAGACGCTGCTCGCCGACCGGACGAGCATCGTCATCGCACACCGGCTCTCGACCGTCATGGCGGCGGACCGCGTGCTCGTCGTCGAGGGCGGGCGGATCGTCGAGGACGGCTCACCGGCCGAGCTGGTCGAAGCTGGCGGGCACTTCGCCAAGCTCCACGAGGGCTGGCAGGCGACGCTGGGCTGACGCCGGTCGGTCGCGCGGGGCCCGTCCGCGCGGTCGCCGTAGGCTTCCGGCATGCAGCCAGATCGCCCCCGGCGCCCGCGCGGTGCGCGCGCCGCCGTCATCGCCGGTCTCCTGACCGTCGCGCTCGCCGCGTGCGCCCCGACCGTGTGGGAGCCCGTGAACGTGACCGTCGGCGATCTCGAGCTGTCCCTCGAGGCGCCCCGGGACAGCACGGTCGAGGACGGCTCGCTCGGCGCCCCCGGTTGCGTCGACGCCCGGGCGTCGGTGTACGCGGGGAGCAAGGTCCGCAGCAACCTGACGATCGCGACCGCCTCGGCCGACGGCGCCTGCCCGGACGAGCGCCCGCTCAACGGTCGGTTCCCGTCCTGGGGCGCGGTCGACCAGCTTCCGCAGGACGCCGTCGCGGTGGACCTCGACGTCGCAGCCGGCGCGAGCGCGTACCAGTTCACCGTCGTCTACACCGAGTGCACCAACTTCTGCACCGACTACGACCGTCCCGTGACGTTCGTCGAGCTGGCCGACGGACGGACGTTCTTCACCACCGGCTACGAGCTCTCCGACGCGACGCTCACCCGGATGGTCGACAGCATCGCCCTCGTGTCCTAGCCGGCCGCGCGAGCGCGGTGTGAATCCGGCGGCCGACCCGGACACTCCCCGGTATGACCACCTCCTCCCCTGAGCCGGCCGCGCGCCGGTTCGAGCACCTCTGGGACGCCTTCGCGCGACGGGTCCACGCCTACGCGCTGCGCCACGTCGACCCCGACACGGCGTCCGAGGTGCTCTCGGAGACCTTCCTCGTCGCGTGGCGCCGGCTCGACGACGTGCCGGGCAACCCCCTGCCGTGGCTCCTCGTCGTCGCGCGCAACACGATCCGCAACCAGAGCCGCTCCCAGTACCGCCGCCGGCTGCTGGAGTCCGAGCTCGGCCGGATCGCCGAGGTCGCGGGCGGCACGGCGCCGGGCGCCGAGGCGGTCGCGCTGGAGCGCCAGACGCTGCTGCGCGGGCTCGCGACCCTCGCCCCGAAGGAGCGCGAGGCGCTGCTCCTGGTCACCTGGGACGGCCTCACGACGGCCGAGGCGGCCGACGTCGCCGGCTGCTCGACCAGCGCCTTCGCCATGCGGCTGCAACGCGCCAGGCGTCGGCTGGCCGCCGCGGTGGACGACGAGGGCGACGGGGCTACGGCTCCCGGCGTCCCCGCCGCCGGCACGACGCGGGTCGCGAGCACCCCGGGCGCACCCAGGGCTCCCAGCGGGAGGGACGTCGTCGTCCACCCCGCCCACCGGATCGAAGGAGCCTGACCATGTCCACCTCCCCCACCACCGTCCCGATCGAGGAGCGGCTGCGCGCCCTCGCCCCCGCCGTCGACGCGGCCGTCACCGAGCCCCTGGACCCCGCGGGCTTCGCCGCCGCACGCGCCCGCATCGACGCCGAGCTGGCCTCGTCCTCCCCCGCCGACGGACGCGACGTGCCCGACGTCGTGGCCCTCGACGGCGCCCGCGAGCGTCGCGAGGCCGCGCGGCGTCCGCACCGCACGGCGCGCCGGGTCGCCCTCGGCGCGGCGGCCGCGGTCGCCGCCGGTCTCACGTTCGCCGTGTGGCCGAGCCCGAGCCAGTCGGCGTACGCCACTTGGAGCCCGACGCCGGACCCGATCGGCGACGCCGAGCGCGCCGCCATCGTCGACGACTGCCTGGCCGAGCTCGACGGGCCCGGCGCACCCGAGAGCCTGTGGACGATCGACACCACCGAGCTCTCGGCCCTCGTCGCGGAGCGTCGCGGTGACTGGAGCTACGTCATGTTCGCCGGGCCACCGGACCCGACCACGGGCGACGCGACGCACGCCGACTGCATGCTCGGGTCGGGCGACCACGAGGACGACGTCGGCGTCAGCGTCGGGATCGGGCCGGCTCCCGCGTCCATCGACGCCACGCAGATCAGGTACACCGGCGGCGGCAGCAGCTACGCCTACCTCTACGACGGACCGGTGCCGTGGATCTCCTCCGGCGTCGACGGCACGCAGCACGTGTTCGGCGTGGCGGGCTCCGACGTCGCGCGGGTGACCGTGACGTTCTCGGGCGGTCTCGAGATCGAGGCGACGCTGTCGGAGGCCGGCCTCGCGACCCCGGGCGCGCCGGCCTACTGGGCCGCCTGGTGGCCGGTCACCAGCGACGCCGACGTCACCCTCACGGTCAGCGGGTACCTCGCCGACGGCACGCTCTCCTCGACCGAGGAGGTCGTCTGGACGAGCGCGCTGGAGGAGAACCCGACGGAGATCGAGGGCACCGACGCGCCCTGATCTCGCGGAGCGGGCCGCGGCCATCCTCGCGGTGGCCGCGGCTCGCTCCGCGTGGGCGCCTCAGTCCGCGAGCGGCGGGTGCACGTCCGCCATCGTCCAGGTCCGCTTCCGGGCGATCACGGCCCACGTCGCGCAGAACGCCGCGACCCCGACCAGCGCGAGCACGGTGACGGCACGCTGGAGCACGGCGGGCGAGCCGCCGGTGAACGTGACGCGCAGCGCCTCGATGAGGTAGGTCATCGGCAGGTAGGGGTGCAGCCACTCGAGGAACGGCGGCAGCGTCTCGGGTGGGTAGATGCCGCCCGATGCGGCGAGCTGGAGCATGAGCACGACCAGCAGCACCGCCGACCCGACCAGCCCCAGCCCGGCCCGGCACAGGTGCGCGAGGAGCGTGAAGACCGCCACCGCGAGCGTCACGACGCCGACCGACCCCCACCAGCTCACCGGGTCCAGCCCGAGCGCGAACGTCGCGACGCCGAGCAGCAGGTAGGCACCGGTCAGCCCCATGCCGAGGATCGGCAGCCAACCGACCAGCGCGACCCGCCAGGACGGCGCGCGCGAGACCAGCGCGCGCCCCGACGTCGGCCGGAGCACGAGGAACACGACGATCCCGAACACCCACAGCGAGATCGCGAAGAAGAACGGCGCGAGTCCCCGCCCGTAGACGCCGGCGTCGTTCGCCACCTCGAGCCGCACGTCGGTCGGGTTGCCGAGGATCGCGGCGTTCGCCTCGGCCTGGTCCGGGTCCATCGCCGGCACGGCCGCGACCAGCTCGTCCAGCCCGGTGACGAGCGCGTCGGTCCCGTCCACCGCGGTGTCGAGCCCCGTCGCGAGATCGGCCGAGCCCGTCGCGGCGTCCGCGAGCTTCGTCGCCAGCTCCTCGGCGCCGTCCCGCACCTGGCCGGCGCCCTCCGACACCTCGTGCGCGCCGTCGTTGAGCTCGTTGACCTTGCTCTGCCCGTCGCGCACCTTCGTCTGCAGGTCCGGCACCGCGTCCTGCAGTGCGTGCGCGTCGGTGGCGAGCCGGTCGGCGTCCGCGTGGATGTCGCCGAGCGCCTGGTCGACCTCGCCGACGCGGGTGTCGACCGCGCCGACCGCGTCCCGCACCGTGGCGAACGCCGGGTCCGAGGCCAGCTCGGGGTGGGCGGCGACCAGGTCGGCCAGGGCCGTGTCGACCGCGTCGACCCGCCCGGTCAGCGCGTCGGCGCCGCCGGACACCGTTCCGGCGACGTCGGCGACCGCGTCCGTCACGGCGACGGCCCCGTCCGCGACGCCGGGGATGGCCGGCACGAGGTCGTCGGCGATCGGGTTGATGAGGTCGGCGATCTGCTGCGTCCCGTCCGCGACCTGGTCCGCGCCGTCGGCGACCCTGGTGGCCCCGTCGGCGAGGTCGCGGGCACCGGGGGCGCCGTCGGCCAGCCCGTCCGCGAGCGTGTGCGCGCCGTCCTTGGCGTCACCGAGCCCGTCCCGCAGCTCGCGGGCGCCCTCGTCGGCCCGGCCCAGCCCCGCGCGGAGCTTGCCCAGGTCGCCGTAGACCGACTCGAAGTAGGCCTGCGTCGCGGCGGCGTTGATCTGCTCCTGCAGCTTCGCCTGCACCGTCTCCGCCATGACGCCGATGACGTAGCCGTTGGCGTCGTTGCGGTGGATGACGATCTCGGCCCGCTCGGGCGTCAGCTCGGCGCCCGAGGCCAGCCGCGCGGAGAAGTCGCGCGGGATCGTGATCGTCAGGTAGTACCGGCCGGACTCCAGCCCGTCGGCCGCGTCGTCCGCGTCCGTGACGACCCACAGGAAGCTCGGGTCCGCCTCGAACTTCTCGACGACGAGGTCGCCGCCGGCCACCTCGCGGCCGTCGACCGTGACCGCCTCGTCCTCGTTCACGACGGCCACCGGCACCCGGTCGAGCTTCCCGTACGGGTCCCAGTTCGACCACAGGTAGATGGCGCCGTACAGCGTCGGGACGACCAGCAGGAACACGAGCGCGATCCGGTGGAGCGTGCTGCGGTTGCGGGCGATCTCCGCCCAGGCGAGACGCACGGTCCTCATCGGTCCTCCTCCTCGGTGTCGTCCGACGGGTCGACGGACCTGTCCGGCGGTTCGGTCTCGCCGCTCGGCCCGGCGGCGGGCTCGGCTGCTGCGGGCTCCTCGGCCGCGGCGGGCTCCTCGGCTGCTGCGGGCTCCTCGAGCACGGCGTGCCGGCCGTGGGCGGCCCCGGCGACGTCGTCGTCCCCGAGCGCGACCACGACGTCCGCCTCCTCGGGCCCGACGTCGAGCGTCGAGGCAACGACGACGACACCGGAGCCGGCGATCTCGCGGACGATCTCCCAGGCCCGCGCACGCTGCGGGAGCTGGAGCTGGTGCGGCAGGTCGTCGTGCACGACGACGACCGGGTCGCCCAGCACGGCGAGCACGAGGTGCAGCGCCGTCGCCTCCAGCGCCGGCAGCTTCCCGACGAGGGTCCGGTCGGGCAGGACGAGCCCGAGCCGGTCAGCCCACGCGCGCACGTGCGCGACGGCGCGCTCGTGCGGCACCCCGATCCAGTCGGCCGCGTCGCGGACGCTCTCGTGGACCGTGAGCTGCGGGTCGAGCCCGACGAGGTCAGCGATCCGCGACACCGCGACGCGCGAGCGCACGGCCCGGCGGGCCGCCCCCGGTCCGGCCTGCGCACCGATGACGCGCCCGACGACGTGCACCTCCCCCGCGCTCAGCCGCATCCGCGCGGCGATGGCGAGCAGGAGGCTGGTCTTCCCGCTGCCGGCCGGACCGACGACGGCGACGACGCTCTCCGGCGGAGCCGTGAACGAGACGTCCGAGAACACGGGGCGGCGCAGGAAGGTGAGGCTCGCCCCCGAGACGGCGAGCGCGGTCCGCGCGGGCGGGCTGGTGCGTTGGCTGGTCACGAACAGCGAGCCTACGTCCGCTCCCGCGACGACCGTCCCCGCCGCCTCGCCCCAGGAGGATGCGGCCGTTGCGACGGCGAGACGCCGCCGTCAAGGGACGACGGAGGTCGTCATCGCCTCGTTCGGTCTCGCCGATGGCCACCGACCGGGACTGCCGGTCGCCCCTCTCGAGACACCCCTTCGTCGCTCCTCAAGGACCGTCATCCCCTCCGAGGCCGAGGAGGCGGCGGTGGAAGAGCGTCTCGCCGGTCAGCTCCGGGTGGAAGGACAGCCCCGCGATCGAGCCCTGGCGCACGCCGACGACGTGTCCCGCGTGTCGGGCGACCACCTCAACCCCTGGGCCGACCTCGGTGACCCGCGGGGCGCGGATGAACGCGACCCGGGCTGGGCCGAGGGTCGTGTCCAGGTCGGCCTCGGCGGAGTCGACCTGCGGGCCGAAGGCGTTGCGCTGGACGGTGACGTCGAGCACGTCGAGCGTCTGCTGGCCCGGTGCCGGGTCGAGGATCCGCCGAGCCAGCAGGATCAGTCCGGCGCAGGTGCCGAGGGTGGGCAGGCCGCCGCGGATCGCGGCGGCCAGCGGCTCCCGCAGGCCGACGAGCCGCAGCAGCCGGTCGATCGTCGACGACTCACCGCCGGGCAGGACCAGGGCGTCGACCCGGAGCCCGTCCGCGCCGGTCAGGTCGGCGGGTACCCGAAGCGGCGTGACCCGGACACCAAGGCCCTCCAGCAGGCGGATGTGCTCGCGCACGCCGCCCTGGAGCGCGAGCACACCGACCGTCGGCCGGTTCACCAGCCCCGCTCGGCCAGGCGATGGGGGGCCGGCAGGTCGGCGACGCTGATCCCGACCATCGCCTCGCCGAGACCCCGGGAGGCCTCGGCGATGGCGGCCGGGTCGTCGTAGAGCGCAGTGGCCTTGACGATGGCCGCCGCGCGCGCGGCCGGGTCACCCGACTTGAAGATGCCCGAGCCGACGAACACCCCGTCGGCGCCGAGCTGCATCATCAGCGCGGCGTCCGCCGGGGTCGCGACGCCGCCAGCGGTGAACAGCACGACGGGCAGCGCGCCCGTCCGGGCGACCTCGAGCACGAGGTCGTAGGGGGCCCGCAGCTCCTTCGCCGCGACGTACAGCGCGTCCGGGTTGGCCTCGTGGCTGGCCTTGAGGACCGCGATCTCGTGTCGGATGGTGCGGATGTGCTTGGTGGCCTCCGACACGTCGCCCGTGCCGGCCTCACCCTTCGAGCGGATCATCGCCGCACCCTCGGTGATGCGGCGCAGAGCCTCGCCCAGGTTGGTGGCGCCGCACACGAACGGCACGGTGAAGGCGCGCTTGTCGATGTGGTTGACGTAGTCGGCGGGAGAGAGCACCTCCGACTCGTCGATGTAGTCCACCTCGAGGTGCTGCAGCACCTGGGCCTCGACGACGTGCCCGATCCGGGCCTTGGCCATCACGGGGATGGAGACGGTGTCGATGATGGCGCTGATGAGGTCGGGATCGCTCATCCGGGCCACTCCGCCCTGCGCGCGGATGTCAGCGGGAACCCTCTCCAGCGCCATCACCGCGACGGCGCCCGCGTCCTCGGCGATCCGGGCCTGCTCGGGGGTGACCACGTCCATGATCACGCCGCCCTTGAGCATGTCGGCCAAGCCGCGCTTGACCAGAGGAGAACCAATGAGATCTGTCATGCGACCCATCGTCGAGCGCCATAGTGGTCCATGAACAGGGCCAGAAATGGCCCACTGTTCTTGGGCCAGTAAGGTGTGCGCGTGCGGACCGCCCCCGAGATCACGCTCCCCCTCAGCCTCGAGGACGAAGAGACGGGGAGCTCCATCCCCGGACGGCTCGCGGCGCAGCTCCGTCGTCTGATCGCCGGAGCCGTGCTCTCTCCGGGAGACCCGGTGCCGTCCAGCCGCGCCCTTGCCGCTCACCTCGGCGTCTCGCGCGGATCGGTGGTCGCCGCCTACGACCAGCTGCTGGCGGAGGGCTATCTCAGCGCCGCCGTCGGCCGCTCGACGGTGGTGAACCCGCAGCTACGCGGTGTGCATCCGCGACCGCAACGCCACGTGCCGTCGGTCCAGGTGGAGGCGCGGGCAGGCCTGGATCTGCGTCCGGGCCGACCCTGGGCGCTGGACGTCGTGGGACCCGCCTGGAAGGCGGCGTGGCGGCGGGCCTCCGTCGCGCCGGTGGACATCGCCGTCCCGACCCTTGGCCTGCCCCAGCTGCGAGACGCGTGGGTCGAGCATCTGCGCCGGATGCGTGCGGTGGTGCGCGCACCCGACCAGATCGCGGTGACCGGTGGCGGCCGGGAGGGCTTCGCGCTCCTGCTCCTCGCGCTCGCCGACGGTCGTCCCTCTCGGCTCAGGGTGGGAGTGGAGGAACCGGGATACCCATCGCTGAGGCGGGTGCCCGCCCGTCTCGGCGCGACGGTGGTGCCCGTCCCCGTGGACCGGCACGGGCTGCGGGTGACGGACCTGCCGACCGGCGCAGACGCGCCCGACCTGCTCATCGTCACCCCCAGTCATCAGTACCCGCTGGGCGGCTCGATGCCCGTCGAGCGCCGCCAGGCGCTGCTGGAGTGGGCCCGGCGGCACGAGGTCGTCGTCGTCGAGGACGACTATGACTCCGAGCTGCGCTACACCTCTGAGCCGTTGCCCGCGTTGGCCGCGCTCGACGATCCCGCCGAGGGAAGGGTGGTGCTGCTGGGGACCCTGTCGAAGACCCTGACGCCGGCGCTGGCCACCGGGTTCCTGGTGCTTCCCGGTTGGCTCGTGCCAACGGTGTCGCAGGCGCGCCGCGACCTGGGACAGCCCGTCGGGCTCGTGGCGCAGCTGGCCGTCGCGAACTATCTGGACAGCGGGGCGCTGCGTCTGCACACCCAGCGGATGCGGAACCGCTACCGGCGTCGCCGGGCCCAGGTGGTGGAGGCCCTGTCCGGGGTTCCCGGTGTGCGCGTCCACCCGATGGACGGCGGCCTGCACGCCGTCGTGGAGACCGACCGTCCGGAGGGCGATGTGGTGGGAGAGCTGGCGGCCCGCGGGGTGAGGGTCAGTCCGTTGTCCGAGTACTGGTCGGGGGCTGGGAGCTCGGGGATCGTCTTCGGTTTCGGCGCGGTCAGCGAGACGGAGCTTGCCCGCGGACTGGATCTGATCACCGCGATCGCGACGCCGTGACGGTCCGCCGGGATGCTCCGTGAGGTCGAAGCGTCCGACGGGCTCTGGCCTCGCCGCCCGGTCGGTCCTCCCCCGGGCGAGGCGCTACCGCTGGTCGCGGGCGACGTGCGTGTGCGAGCTCTGCGCCACGGGCCGCAGCACCATGAGGTCCACGTTGACGTGGCGCGGCCGGGTGAGCGCCCAGACGATCCCGTCGGCGACGTCCTCGGCCACGAGCGGCCCGCCCAGCGCGACGTTCGCGTAGACCGCCGCGGCCCGCTCGGCGTCGCCGCCGAACCGGTTGAGCGAGAACTCCTCCGTCGCCACGAGCCCCGGCGCCACCTCGAGCACGCGCACCGGCCGGCCGGCGAGCTCGAGCCGCAGGGTGCTCGCGATCTCCCGCTCGGCGTGCTTGGCCGCCGTGTAGCCCGCACCGCCCGGGTAGGAGCCGTGCGCGGCCGTCGACGTGACGAAGACGAGGTCGCCGCCGCCGTCCGCCTCGATCGCCGGCAGGAGGGCCTGGGTGAGGCGCAGCGTGGCGAGCACGTTGACGTCGAACATCGCCGCCCAGTCCGCGATCGGGGAGGACTCGACCGGGTCGAGCCCCACGGCCCCGCCCGCGTTGTTGACGAGCGCGTCGAGCCGGCCGTCCGCGAGCACCGTCGAGGCGAGCCGGTCGACGTCGGCGTCATCGGTGAGGTCGGCGACCAGCCACGCGCAGCCGGTCTCCGCGGCGAGCGCCTCGAGCCGGTCGGCGCGGCGCGCCGTCGCGACGACGTCCCAACCGACCGTGCGCAGCGCGCGGACCGTGGCCGCGCCGATCCCCGAGGAAGCGCCCGTGACGAGCGCGCGGGGCGTCGCGCGGCTCATGCCCCGGCCCCCACGACCGCGAGCGCCTCGTCGATCGCGGCGACACCGCGGCGGGCCTCGTCGGGCGTGATGACGCAGGGGGGCACGACGTGCAGCCGGTTCTCCGCGACGAACGGGAGGACCCCGCGCTCCAGCAGCTCCGTCCTGAGCCGCGCCATGACCGAGGCGTCGACCGGCTCCCTCGTCCCGCGGTCGGCGACGAGCTCGACCGCCCAGAACACGCCGAGCCCGCGGACCTCGCCGACGACCTCGTGCCGGTCGGCGAGCTCCGCCAGTCCCGGCCCGAGCACGTCCGCGCCGATCGACGCGGCGTTCTCCACGACGCCCTCGTCCTCCATCGCGCCGATCGTCGCCACGATCGAGGCCATGGCGAGCGGGTGGCCGGAGTAGGTGAGACCGCCGGGGAAGACGCGCTCGTCGAACGTCGCGGCGATGTCGTCGGAGATGACGACGCCGCCCGCCGGGACGTAGCCCGAGTTCGACCCCTTGGCGAAGGTGACGAGGTCGGGGACGACACCGTCGCGGTCGTGCGCCATCCAGTGGCCGGTGCGACCGAAGCCGGTCATCACCTCGTCGACGATCATGACGATGCCGTACCGGTCGCACAGCTCGCGGACCCCGGCGAGGTACCCGTCCGGCGGGACGAGGACGCCGACGGTCCCGGGGATCGCCTCCAGCAGCACGGCCGCGACACTGGAGGGCCCCTCCGACTGGACGACCCGCTCGAGGTGGTGCAGCGCGCGCTCGCACTCCTGCTCGGGCGACATCGCCCAGAACTCGCTGCGGTACAGGTAGGGGCCGAAGACGTGGACGTGGCCCGTCGCGTACTCGTTGTGCAGGCGGCGCCAGTCGCCGGTGGCGTTGATCGCGACGCCCGTGTTGCCGTGGTAGCTGCGGTAGCGCGAGATCACCTTGGCCCGGCCGGTGTGCAGCCGCGCCATCCGGATGGCGTTCTCGATCGCGTCGGCGCCGCCGTTGGTGAAGAACACCTTGGAGAACGGGCCCCTCACGTGCCGCAGCACGGCCTCGGCCGCGCGACCGCGGGCGAGGTTGGCGGTCGCCGGGTTGATCGTCGTGAGCGTGTCGGCCTGCTCCTTGATCGCGGCGACGACGACCGGGTGCTGGTGCCCGATGTTCGTGTTGACGAGCTGGCTCGACAGGTCGAGGTACCGGCGCCCGTCGTAGTCCCACAGCGTGCTCCCGGACCCGCCGGCGATGACGAGCGGGTCGAGGCCGGCCTGGGCCGACCAGGAGTGGAACACGTGCGCGCGGTCGAGGCGGTAGGTCTCCTCGCCGAGCGCCGGGTCGAGATCGGCTGGGACGGGGACGGTGTCGGACACGTCGAGCTCCTTCGGTGCGGTGGGTCCATCGTGCCCCACCCGCGAGGCCGAGCGGGCGGGAACCGGCGGCCGGGAGCGATCGGCGGCGCGACTACGATCGAGGGGCGGGACAGGTCATCGTCCCGGAGCACGCCGCGCGCGTGCCGCACGCGGGTCCCGGCTGCGCTGGCCCGGTCCGCGGGCACGTCCCGCCCGACCCGTCCCCCCGGAGTCCCCGTGCGCCAGCGCCCCCGTCCCCTGTCCACCGCCGTCGGCTCGCTCGCGCTGGCGGGCCTGCTCGGTCTCGCCGCCTGCGCCGGCCCCGCCGGGTCAGCGGCCGATCCCGCCGGCTCGCCCGCCTCGTCCGCGTCGCCGTCGGGCGGGTCACCGACGGACGCCCCGGCGACGGACGCGTCGCCGACGGAGGCGCCCGACGCCGGCTACTCCTTCACCGCGGACAACTGCGGCGTCGAGGTGTCCCGGACGACGCCGCCCGAGCGGATCGTCACGGTGAAGTCCGCGATGACCGAGCTCGTCTCGGCGCTCGGCGCGGCCGACCGGATCGTCGGCGTCGCCTACCAGGACGGCGAGCTCGCCGTCGAGGACCCGCTCGTCTCGGGCGAGGTCGCGCTCGGCGCCGAGCAGGACCTCGCCGGCACGCTCGCCGACGTGCCCGAGCTGTCGGACCGGATGCCGAGCAACGAGGCGGTGCTCTCCGTCGAGCCCGACCTCGTGCTCGCCGGCTGGGAGTCGGTGTTCGCGGCCGACGCGGCCGGCGAGCGGTCGGCGCTCGAGGCCCTCGGCGTCACGACCTTCGTCGCGCCCGCCGCCTGCACGCAGCCGCCCTACGTCCCCGACCCGCTGACGTTCGACGACGTCTTCGACGGCATCACCCAGGTCGGCGCCCTGCTCGGCACGAGCGACGCGGCCGAGCGCGTCGTGGCGGAGCTGCGGGACCACCTGGCCGGCGCCACGGAGCTGGTGGCCGAGGTGGCCCGGGCCGAGGCCGCCACGGCCGAGGCACCGACCGTGCTGTGGTGGTCGTCGGGCACGGACACCCCGTACGTCGGCGCCGGCACGGGCGCGCCGCAGATGATCCTCGACGCGGCGGGGCTGGGCAACGTCGCCGGCGACCTCGCGGGGGGCTGGGCGCCGTTCTCGTGGGAGGCGGCGGCCGCCGCCGACCCCGACTACATCGTCCTGGTCGACTCGACGTGGAACTCGGCCGAGAAGAAGAAGGACGTCCTCGCGGGCAACCCGGTGACGGCCGCGATGTCGGCCGTGCGGGACGAGCGCTACCTCGTCCTCCCGTTCGTCGCGACCGAGGCGGGGATCGGGAACGTGGAGGCCGTCTGGCTGCTGACCGAGCAGCGCGCCCGGCTCGAGGGGCTCGACGTCCGGTGACCGACGGCGAGGGGCTCGGCGGCCGGCCCGGGCGCGGGGCGGCGACCCGGCGGACCGGCTGGGTCCTCGCGCTGGCCCTCGTCCTGCTCGTCGTCTCCGCCGCCGTCGCGCTCGCCGTCGGGCCGGCCGACGTCACGCCGCTCGACATCGTGGCGTCGGCCCGGCACCACGTGCTGGACGGGTTGCACGCCCTCACCGGCGGCGCGTGGCCCACGACCGTCCCGCCGACGCCGCTCACGACGATCCAGGAGGCGATCGTCTGGCAGGGCCGGGCGCCGCGGCTGGTGTCGGCCGCCGGTGTCGGTGCCGGGCTGGCGATCGCCGGCGCCGTCATGCAGGCCCTCCTGCGCAACCCGCTGGCCGACCCCTACCTCCTCGGGCTGTCCGCCGGCGCGAGCCTCGGCGCCGTCGCGGTGCTCGTGCTCGGCGTCGCGCTGCTCCTGCCGGTCGCGGCGTTCGCCGGCAGCCTGCTCGCGCTCGCCGCGACGCTCGCGCTGGCCGGTGCCGTCTCGCGCGGCCGGCTGACGCCCGGCCGCACGGTCCTGGCCGGCGTCGCCGTCGCGCAGGGCTGCGCGGCGATCACGAGCTTCGTCATCTTCACCTCCGTCCAGGGCGACTCCTACCGCGAGGTGCTCGGCTGGCTGCTCGGCACGCTCGGCGGGACGACGTGGACCAGCGCGGCGATCGCGTGGGGGGCGCTGGCCGTCGTCGGCTCGGTGCTGCTCGCGTCGGGCCGCACGCTGGACGCCTTCGCGTTCGGCGACACCGCCGCCCGCGCGCTCGGCGTCGACGTGACGCGCACCCGCTGGCTGCTGCTCGGCGCGACGGCCCTCCTCACGGGCGCGCTCGTGAGCGTGAGCGGCGCGATCGGGTTCGTCGGGCTCGTCGTGCCGCACGCCGTCCGCACGGTCGTCGGCGGCCGGCACGTGCGCGTGCTGCCGCTGTCGCTGTGCGCCGGGGCGATGGTGCTGCTGTGGGCCGACACCGCGGCGCGCGTCGTCATCGAGCCCCGCGAGCTGCCGGTCGGCATCCTCACCGCCGCGATCGGCGCCCCGGTCTTCGCGCTCCTGCTGGCGCGGCGCGGTCGCGGGGAGGCCGGATGAGCCGGGAGACGCCCGCGGCGTTCGTCGTCCGCGACGCGCGCTGGGACGCCGGCGGGCGGGCGATCCTCGACGGCGTCCACCTCGCGGCCCCCGGCGGAGTCACGGCCGTCGTCGGCCCGAACGGGTCGGGCAAGTCGAGCCTGCTGCGCGCCGTCGTCGGGGCGTTGCCCGGCGCGCGCGGGGCCTGGGAGCTGGACGGCGCGGACCTGCGCGCCCTCTCGGCGCGCGACCGTGCGCGACGGCTCGCGCTGGTCGAGCAGGACGCCACGGCGGAGGGCGAGCACCGCGTCCTCGACGTCGTGCTGCTCGGCCGCACCCCGCACCGGCCGCGGTGGGGCGGGGACTCCGCCGACGACGTCGCGCTCGCGCTGGCCTGCCTCGACCGCGCGGGCGCTGCCCACCTGGCGTCGCGGGACCTGGCGACGCTCTCGGGCGGCGAGCGCCAGCGGGTCCACCTCGCGCGGGCGCTCGCCCAGCAGCCGCGGCTCCTGCTGCTCGACGAGCCGACGAACCACCTCGACGTCGCCGCCCAGCTGGAGCTGCTCGACCTGGTCCGCCGGATCGCCGACGACGACGGGGTGGCCGCCGTCGTCGTCCTGCACGACCTCACCTCGGCGCTGCGGTGGTGCGACCACGCCGTCGTGCTCGACGCGGGACGCGTCGTCGCCGCCGGCAGGCCGAGCGACGTCCTGACGCCGCGGCTGCTGGCGGCCGTGTGGGGCGTGCGGGCCGAGATCCTGCGGGCCTCGGACGGCTCCCCCGTCCTCGCGTTCACCGGGCCGGTCTGACGTCTGGCCAGCGCGCGGCCTCGGCCGAGGCGGCGCGGCCTCAGCCGAGGCGGCGCCGCCGGATCGACGCGACCGCCCAGCAGCCGAGGTAGATGAGGAACGACAGCGTCGTGATGTAGGGGCTGATCGGCACCGAGCCGCCGAGCGCGAGCAGGATGCCGCCGACCATCGAGACGGTCGCGAACGTCACGCTGAGGATCGGGACGACGACGGGCGAGGCGGACACGCGCATCGCAGCCGCGGCCGGCGTGACGAGCACCGAGAGCACGAGCAGCGCGCCGACGATCTGCACCGACACGGCGATCGTGAGGCCGAGCAGGAACATGAACACGATCGACAGCACCCGCGTCGGGACTCCCCGGGCGGCCGCGACGTCCGGGTCGACGCTCGCGAAGAACAGCGGCCGCCAGACGATCGCGAGCCCGATCGCCACCAGGACGCAGATGGCGGCGAGCGCCCCGACCTGCGGGTCGTCGATGGCGACGATCTGGCCGGTGAGCAGGCCGAACTTGTTTCCCGCGCGACCCGGGTAGAGCGAGAGGCACAGGATGCCGAGCCCGAGCCCGAACGGCATGAGGACGGCCGTGATCGAGTTGCGGTCGCGGGCGCGGGAGCCGAGCGCCCCGATGAGCAGGGCGGCCAGCAGCGAGCCGACGATCGAGCCCGGCACCACCCCGATGCCGAGCAGCAGCCCGGCCGCCGCGCCGGAGAACGAGAGCTCGCTGATCCCGTGCACGGCGAACGGCATGTCCCGGGCGACGACGAAGACGCCGATCAGCCCGCCCACGACGCCGAGAAGCAGGCCGGCGACGACGCTGTTGTGCAGGAGCCCGAGGAGCCGCCCGTAGTCGGTGAAGTCGAACAGCTTCTGCCACCAGACCTCCAGGAGGACGGCGCCCATCAGGGCCTCCCCTCGTCGCCGTGGTCGTGCCCGGCGGCGTCGCCCCCGCCGACGACGACGAGGCGTCCCTGCGCCCGGACGACCTCGACCGGCGAGCCGTACAGGTCGGTCAGGACGTCGGACCGGAGCACCTCGTCCGGCGTGCCGACGCGGAACCGCCCACCGGCGAGGTAGAGCACACGGTCGACGATCCCGAGCAGCGGGTTGACGTCGTGCGTGACGAACAGGACGCCGAGGTCGCGCGCGCGTCGGCTCTCGTCGACCAGCTCGCACACCACGCGCTGGTGGGCGAGGTCGAGCGAGAGCAGCGGCTCGTCGCACAGGAGCAGGCGCGGGTCGCCCGCGAGCGCCTGGGCCATCCGCATCCGCTGCTGCTCGCCGCCGGAGAGCAGCCCGAGCCGACGGTCCGCCTCGCCGCCGGCATGGACCGACGCGAGCAGGTCGTCGACGACTCGCCGCCGCCGGCGGCTCGGCAGGCCGATCCCCCATCGGTCGCCGTCGAGCCCGAGCCCGACGAGGTCCCGTCCGCGCAGGGGCAGCGCGTCGGTCGCGAGGGTCTGCTGCGGGACGTAGCCGACGCGGCGGCTGCCGCCGTCCACGGGCCGGCCGAGGACGCGGACGCTGCCGCTGGTGAGCCGGACCTGCCCGAGGATCACCTTGAGCAGGCTCGACTTCCCGGTGCCGTTCCCGCCGAGCACGGCGACCACCTCCCCGGCGCGCACGTCGAGGTCGAGGTGGTCCCACAGGGTCCGCTGGCCGAAGCGCAGCCCGGCGTCCGCCAGGCTCAGCACGACCTCGCCCGGGGCGCTCACCCGCCGAGCGCCGCGGCGATCGCGTCGAGGTTGTCGCTCATCCAGCCGACGTAGTCCGTGCCGCTCGGCAGCGTCTCGGTCACGGGCACGACGGGGATGCCGTTCTCGTTCGCCGCGGCGAGGACGGCCTCGGTCTGCGGGCCGGTGGTCTGCTCGTTGTAGGCGAGCAGGCTCACGGCCTTGCTGCTGAACAGGGCGAGGGTCTCCTGGAGCACGGCCGGCGCGACGTCGGTGTCCTCCTCGATCGCCTCGCTGAACGCGTCCGGCGTCGCGTTCACCAGCCCGATCGCCTCGAGCAGGTAGAGCGGGACGGGCTCGGTGATCGCCACGGACTCCCCCGCGTAGGTCCGCTCGAGCTCGCCCTCGCGCGTGATGAGCGCGTCGATCCGGCTCCTGAGGTCCTCGGCGTTGGCGCTGAACGTCGAGGCCGCGTCCGGGTCGAGCTGCGCGTAGGAGCTCTCGATGTCGTCGATCACGGCCTGGACGGTCGGGAAGTCGTACCAGACGTGCTCGTTGAGCTCCTCGCCGCCCTCGGCCTCCTTCCCGGAGACCTCGACCGCGTTGATGACGACGGCGCCAGCATTGTCCGACGCGCTCAGCATGGTGTCCATGAAGTCGTCGTAGCCGCCGCCGTTCTCGATGACGACGTCGGCGTCCGAGAGCGCGAGCTGGTTGCGCGCGTCGGCCTCGTACTCGTGCGGGTCCCGGTCCGGGTCGTCGATGATCGACGTCACGGTGACGGCGTCGCCGCCGACGGCGGCGGCCAGGTCGCCCCAGACGTTCGTCGAGGCCACGACGCGGATCGGGTCGGAGGAGGAGGACGCGGAGCCGTCGCTCGAGGCGGCGCCCGGACCGGCCGATGTCGCGTCGGTGGAGGCATCGGTGGCGGACGACGAGGAGTCCCCCGGGGTGCCGGAGCACCCGGCGAGCGCGGCGGCCGCGACGGCGGCGCAACTGAGAATGGTGATCGCTCTCGACTTCATGTCACGATCCTACCTGAGAACGATTCTCAATCTGGTCGTCGTCGCCGCCCGTCCGCCTGCCCGTCCGGGCAGTCATCTCGCGCGCACCTGGTCCCGCGACCGCACGCGTCCTACCCTCGCTGCATGTCCGGCGCAGCGATCGCCCGTGAGTCCGGCCCGGAGGCGAGCCGGCCCCGGCCGACCACCGGCCGAGCGGCGCTCGCGCGGATCACGCGGGGCGAGCGGTCCGGGCCGGGCACGACGACGTCCCCCCGGTCGTCGGCGGGCGGGTCGGGCTCGTCGGCGCAGCTCCCGCGACTCGCCCTGGCGGGCAACCGGGCCGTCACCGCGCTGCTCACCGTCTCGCGCCAGGAGGAGACGACCGAGGCGACGGGCACGGCGCCCGACACGACCGTGACGCCCGAGCCGGCCGCGACACCCCTGCTCGATGCGGCGGGCATCGCTCGGGCCCGCCAGTACTACACGGCGCAGCCCGACCGGTACCCGCCCGCGATCCTCACCCAGCTCCGATCCGCCGTCGGCCTGGCCCCGGAGGGCGGCGTCGACGACGCGCTGGTCCTGGCCGTCGCCCGGTGGCAGTCGATCGAGGGGGCGGCCTCGCCAGCCCTCGTCGTCGACGGCATGGCCGGTCCGCGGACGCTGCCACGGATCTTCGCCTCGGGCCTCAACACGGCCGGCGAGGGCGAGTCGTTCGGCGGCGACGTGCAGAGCGAGGTCGTCGACGAGTGGGCGACGCTCGCGACGCCGGCCGCCCGGCGCGACCGGCTCGTCGAGCTGGTCAACCAGCGGCTCACGGCGGCCGGGGTGCCGCCCATGACCGCGGCCGCCGACCCCAACCCGGTCAACTCGGGCAGCTTCGACTTCACCGTCTGGGTCATGCTCGTCGGGGACGGCGCGCTCGGCGGGGGCGAGATCACGCAGGAGGCAGCGGCCGACGTCGCCGACACCGTCTACCACGAGGCCCGACACACCGAGCAGTGGTTCCGGATGGCCCAGTATCGGGCCTCGCAGGGGCTGTCAGCGGCCGGGATCGCCGCCGAGCTCGGCATTCCCGTGGCGATCGCGCGGCTCGCCCGCGCCGCCCCGCTCGCCGCCGGCTCACCCCTCGCGCTGATCGCCCGGGGCTGGTGGGACAGCGTGTACGGCGGCGGGGCCGAGCACCGCGAGCGCGTGCTGGCCGAGGTGGATGCGGCGGCGCGGGCGCGCGACGCCGCCCGCGCCGCCCACGCGGGCGACCCCACCCCGGCGAACCAGGCGGCCCTCGACGCGGCGACCGAGCGGTTCGAGCGCGCGCACGACGCGTACCAGAACCTCCCCGAGGAGAATGACGCGTGGGCCACCGGGCCTGCGGCGGCTGCCGGCATCACGAGCGGGTCTCCCCCGCCGACGGACGCACCGGCCGGCTCCCCGCCCGCGAGCGGTGGCCCGGCCCACGACGCCCTGCCCGAGGAGAACCTGCCATGAGCACGCACGACGCCGCATCGTCCGACCTGCCGGCCGGCCTGCTCGCGGACCTGGCGGCGTTCCGGGCCGTCGTCGCCGGGGAGCCCGACGCGGGCGACGGTGCCGACGCCGGTGCCGAGCGCCCCGCCGTCGGCGCCGGGCACGCGTTCACGGACGCCGACGAGGACGGGGCCGACGGAACCGTCCGGACGATCCGCCTCACGCTCGCCGACCCCCGCCCGCTCGCGGCGTTCGAGGCCGAGCTCGGCGCGGCGCGACGGCTGCCCCGCCAAGGCCCGGGCCGGCCAGTCCGCTGGATCTTCCCCGACACGCTCCCGTCCGAGGGCGAGACGGGCGCGACTGTGCTCGCCGAGACCGACGGCGACGGCGGGGCCGACGCCCCCCTCGTCGCCCGCCTCCTCCTGCGCCGCGACTGAGCGGTCCCCGGCGGCCGTTCCTCGCACGAAGACGGTCGACGCAGCGGCCGGCCGATGCCTCGCCCCACTCCCGCACGACCGGGCGATCAGGGCTCCAGCCAGATCCCTATGGTCTCGTCGACCGTGAAGGCCCCCGCGTCGAGGCGTTCCGCGAGGTGGGTGAGCCAGGCGGAGTAGGAGGCGAACTCGGGTGCTGGGGTCGGGCCGTCGATCGGGAGCCAGATGACCTGGCCGACCTCGCCGGCCGGCAGCGGGTCGAGGTCGAGCGCGTAGCCCCGGCCCTCGGACTCGGTGAACTGCAGCCAGCCGCGGCAGTTCATGACGGGCCGCACCCGGTCGGGCGTCATCCACTCGATCACGTCGTCGACGTCGTCGCCGAGGGCGGAGACCCGCAGGTCGGAGCCCTCGATCATCGCCGACGCACTCATGAGCGTGAGGTGGTCGTAGAGGTCGAGCAGGAAGGTCGGGTTGTCCTGGCCGTCGTGGACCCGCAGGCTGGCCACGAGATCGGCCGGCAGGTCACGGCCGACCGTCCGGGCGAGGCGGTCGAGGTCCGCATCGGTCGCTGGCCCACGGAGCGTCGCCGCGACCGCGGGAGCCCTCAGCGCCAGGACGCGGTCGATGATGTCCCAGGCCTGCTCGATCTCCATCGGCACGGCGCGCCTCCCCGTCTCGGTCGTTCCAGTGTCGGTCGGTGGTCGGTCGTGGGTCAGGGCAGCGGCCGGCCGGCGCGGCCGAGCTCCCACGCCTCGCGCGTCCCGAGCGCGAACATGTCCTCGGGCCCGGTGCGGTTGAGCCCGCGGGCACCCGGCCCGTCGTCGTGCGTCACGAGGTGACCGACGCCGCGCACGACGGCGACCGGGCGACCGCCCGTCGGACCCTTGACGAGGTCGGCGGCAGCCGCGATCTCGTCGGCCGCCGCGACGACGGTCGACTCGAGCGGGCGCCCCGCGTCGTCGGCCTCGCCGCGGTGGTCGTCCAGCGCGCGGACGCCGGCCGCGCCGAGCGCGAAGTCCGTGATCCCCGCGCGCCACGGCTTGCCGGCCGAGTCGGTCAGCACGACCCCCGGCCGTACGCCGCCGAGCCGCGCCGCGAGGCCCCGCCGGATGGCGCGGGCCGAGGCGTCCGGGTCCTCGGGCAGCAGCAGGATCGTTCCGGGGTAGGTGTTCGACGCGTCGACGCCGGCGGCCGCCATGACGACGCCCTGCCGGTTCTCGACGATCCGCAGCGCCGGGCGGGCGTCGTCCTCGTAGGTCCGGGTCGCGACGACGCGCACGCTCTCGCCGTCGATGACGGCCTCGCGCTCGTCGGCGCGGGCGAGGCGACCCTCGGCCTTCGAGACGATCTTGGAGGAGATGACGACGACGTCGCCGGCGTCCACCCCGACGCTCCCGTCCGGCCAGCGAAGGTTCGCGAGGAACGGCACGAGGACGGCCGCGACGTCGCTGCCTCGGGTCAGGACCGGCACCCCGTCCGGGGCCACCACCTGCAGCCCGGCGGACCCGCCCGGCACCGTCACCGGGCGAGCTTCGGCAGCACGTCGGCGCCGAAGACGCGGACCCACTCGGCCTGGTTGCGCCCGACGTTGTGCAGGTAGACCCGGTCGAACCCGAGATCGACGTACCGCTGGATCTCGGCGCGGTGGACGTCCGGGTCCTCCGAGATCACCATCCGGCCGGCGAAGTCCTCCTCGCGCACCGACTTGGCCATCGCCGCGAAGTCGAAGGGCGAGCGGATGTCGCCCTTGGGGAACTTCATCCCGCCGTTGGGCCACTGGTCGATGGCGCCCGCGAGCGCCTCCTCGTAGGTCGGCGCCCACGACAGGTGGAGCTGGAGGACCTTCGGCATCGTCTCGGGGTCGCGGCCGACCTCGCGCGCGCCGGCGTCGAACTTCTCGAACAGGCCGCCGATCTTCTCCAGCGGCGCGCCAACGGTGATGAGGCCGTCGACGGTGCGCCCCGCGCGCTTGGCGGTGATCGGGCCAGCGGTGGCGATGAGGATCTCGGGGGCGCGCTCGGGCATCGTCCACAGGCGCATCGACTCGAGCTGGAAGAACTCGCCGCGGTGCTTGTAGTCCTTGCCGGCGAGCGAGCTGGAGAACAGCTTCTGGATGATCTCGACGGCCTCGAACATCCGGTTGATCCGCTCGGGCGCCTCGGGCCAGTACCGCGCGACGACGTGCTCGTTGAGCGCCTCGCCGCTGCCGAGGCCGAGCCAGTGCCGCCCGGGGTACATCGCCGCGAGCGTCGCGCTCGCCTGCGCGACCATCGCGGGGTGGAACCGGAACGAGGGGCAGGTGACGCCGGGGCCGATGTCGCCCGTCGTGCGCTCGCCGAGCGCCGCCAGCACGTTCCAGACGAACGCCGCCTCGCCCTGCGCCGGCACCCAGGGCGCGACGTGGTCGGCGGCCATGACGCCGGAGAACCCGTGCTGCTCGGCGTCGACCGCCGTCTGGACGATCTCGGTCGGGTGGAACTGCTCGAGCGCGGCCGCGAGGCCGACCGTGAGAGATGCCATGTCCCGATCCTGCCACCAGCGGCGCCCCGGACCGCCGCGCGGCGCTCAGACCCGGACGACGGCGAGGTCCTCCGCGTCGAGGTGCTCGGCCATCTCGTCGTCCAGCCCGGCGTCCGTGATGAGCAGGTCGACATCGGCTGGCGGCGCACCGGGTCTGACCGCGCGCGGGGCGCCGTGTCGTCGACGGACGCGCGGCGCCCCCATCCCCCGACGCGCCGGGGTCGAGGAGGGCATGGAAGAACCCGCGGGCTGCCGAGTGGCTGCGACGCTGGACGAGTGCGCCGCTCCCGCGGGTTCCGGTGATCGCCGTGGTCTCGCCTGGAGAGCCGGGCGGCGAGCCGTCCGTGGCTCCCGACTAGCGGGCGACCACCTCACGAGTCCGAACGAGCTTCATGTCGTGGACCACCTCCCTTCACGTGTGACCCCAACGCTAGGCGGGCGGCCGGGAGGTGTCACGGCATTTTCCCGACCGGGTCGTGCTCGCGGGCGGGAGCGTCCCGAACGCGTTGACGCCGCCCGGCACTCGTGCCAGCGTGTCGTCATGGCGAGCCCGTACGCGTTCCTGCCCGAGTTCCTGCCGCTGTCCGAGCTGGACGTCTGGGAGGGCAACCTGGGCGTCTTCACGCACGTGTTCGGCCACTCCTACGTCGGCCACCTGTTCGTCTGGTCGCCCGAGCACCACTACGGCATCGCCTACCCCTACCTCGGCCGGTTCAAGGACTACGGCCGCTACGAGTCGCCCGCCGACTTCCAGGACGCCGTCCTCGAGGACTCCTACGTGCGCACGGCCATCTTCCAGGAGAGCCTGCTGCCGCGGCTGGTCGAGCGGCTCGGCGAGATCGGCCCGGGCGAGGTCTACTACCCGGTGCCGTACGAGATCCTCGGCGGCTCGGGCGAGGCCGAGACCTACGACAAGGGCCAGCTCACCGTGTGGGCCAGCATCGTCGGCCAGGTGCACGGGCTGACCGCCCGGCCGTCCGCCTGAGCACCGCCCGCCGGCTCGCCCTCGGCGGCCGAACCGACCCCGCCCGCTAGGGGATAATCTCCGCATGACCGATCTCTCCCCGGGCGCCGCCGTGCCCGCCGCCGCTCCCCGACACGACCACGCGATCCTCGGACACGTCGTCGTACCGGACCGCGTCGGCGTCGAGGGCCTCGAGGGCAAGTGGGCGCCGGACTGGGAGGAGCGCCGGCTGCACGCGTTCGACCGGACGGCGACGCGCGAGCAGGTCTTCTCGATCGACACGCCGCCCCCGACCGCGTCGGGCAGCCTGCACATCGGGCACGTCTTCTCCTACACGCACACCGACGTCCTCGCGCGGTTCCACCGGATGCGCGGCGCCAAGGTGTTCTACCCGATGGGGTGGGACGACAACGGCCTGCCGACCGAGCGGCGCGTGCAGAACTACTACGGCGTCCGCTGCGACCCGACGCTCCCCTACGAGGGCGACGACTTCGTCCCGCCGCACGCCGGCGATGCCGGCAGCGTCCGGGCGGCCGACCAGGTGCCGGTCTCGCGCCGCACCTTCGTGCGCCTGTGCGAGCAGCTCACCGCCGAGGACGAGAAGCAGTTCGAGGCGCTGTGGCGCCACCTCGGCCTCTCGGTCGACTGGAGCCACCAGTACCAGACCATCGGCCGGCGGGCGCAGAAGGTCGCGCAGACCGCGTTCCTGCGCAACCTCGCCCGCGGCGAGGCCTACCCGGCCGAGGCACCCGGGCTGTGGGACGTCACGTTCCAGACCGCGGTCGCGCAGGCCGAGCTCGAGGCCCGCGACTACCCGGGCCACTACCACTCGCTCGCGTTCCACCCGGTCGCGGCGCAGGACGCGGCTGCTGGCGCGGCCGACGTCGTCATCGAGACGACGCGACCCGAGCTCCTCGCGGCGTGCGTCGCCCTCGTCGCGCACCCCGACGACGAGCGCTACCAGCACTTGTTCGGCACGACCGTGCGCACACCGGTGTTCGGCGTCGAGGTCCCCGTCCTGCCGCACGAGGCCGCCGAGGCCGACAAGGGCTCCGGGATCGCGATGTGCTGCACGTTCGGCGACCTCACCGACGTGCAGTGGTGGCGCGAGCTCGACCTGCCGACGCGCTCGATCATCCGCCGGGACGGCCGGATCGTCGACGACGTCCCGGCGTGGATCACCACCCCCGGCGGCGTCGCGGCGTTCACCGAGATCGCGGGGAAGACGACGTTCTCGGCCCGGGCCGCCGTCGTCGACCTGCTGCGCGAGAGCGGCGAGCTGCTCGCCGAGCCGACCCCGACGCAGCGCAAGGCCAACTTCTTCGAGAAGGGCGACAAGCCGCTCGAGATCGTCACCTCGCGTCAGTGGTACATCCGCAACGGCGGCCGGGTCTGGGAGCAGCCGGACGGCCTGGTGCGCGACCTGCGCAAGGAGCTGCTGGACCGCGGCGACGAGCTGGACTTCCACCCCGACTTCATGCGCGTGCGCTACGCCAACTGGGTCGGCGGCCTCAACGGCGACTGGCTGGTCTCGCGGCAGCGGTTCTTCGGGGTGCCGATCCCCGTCTGGTACCCGGTCAAGGAGGACGGCGAGGTCGACTGGGACACGGTCATCGTGCCCGAGGAGTCGGCCCTGCCCGTCGACCCGAGCGCCGACGTCGCACCCGGCTACACGGCCGAGCAGCGGGGCGTGCCCGGCGGCTTCGTCGGCGACGCGGACATCATGGACACCTGGGCGACCAGCTCGCTGACGCCGCAGATCGCCGGCGGCTGGCTCGAGGACGAGGACCTGTTCGCGCGCGTCTTCCCGATGGACGTGCGGCCGCAGGGCCAGGACATCATCCGGACCTGGCTGTTCTCGACGGTGGTCCGCAGCCACCTCGAGCACGGCACCCTGCCGTGGGCGAACGCCGCGATCTCCGGCTGGATCCTCGACCCCGACCGCAAGAAGATGAGCAAGTCCAAGGGGAACGTCGTGACCCCGATGGACCTGCTGGTCGAGCACGGCTCGGACGCGGTGCGCTACTGGGCCGCCTCGGCGCGCCTCGGCACCGACGCGGCGTTCGAGGTCGGCCAGATGAAGATCGGCCGCCGGCTCGCGATCAAGGTGCTCAACGCAAGCAAGTTCGTGCTCCAGTCCTCGGGCGACCCGGCCGGGGCGGCGCCGGCGCTCGACCCGTCGGCGGTCACCGCGCCGCTGGACCGGGCGCTGCTCGCGGAGCTGGCCGACGTCGTCGACGGCGCGACCGCCGCGTTCGAGGCGTACGACCACGCCCGCGCGCTGGAGCTGGCCGAGTCGTTCTTCTGGACGTTCTGCGACGACTACGTCGAGCTGGTCAAGGACCGGGCGTACGGCCGCGGCGCGCTCACGGCCGACGGCGAGCCGGCGGAGCTGAGCGAGGCCGAGATCGCCTCCGCCCGCGCGGCGCTCTGGCTCGCGCTCGACGTGCTCCTGCGCCTGTTCGCGCCGTTCCTGCCGTTCGCGACCGCCGAGGTGTGGTCGTGGTGGCGCTCCGGCTCCGTGCACGAGGCCGCCTGGCCGACGAGCGACGCGCTGCGCGCCGCCGCCGGCGACGCCGACGCCGCCGGCCTCGTCGGGCTGCTCGCGACCGCCGGCGAGGCCCTCTCGACGCTGCGCAAGGTCAAGAGCGAGGCGAAGGTCGCGCAGCGCACGCCGCTGCTGGACGTCGAGCTCGTCGCCCGCGAGGGCGCCGTCGACCAGGTCGTGCTCGCCGACGGCGACCTGCGCGCCGCCGGCAAGGTGACCGGCCCGTTCACGATCGTCGTGGGCGAGCCCGTGGGCGCCGACGGCGAGCCGGTGGCCGTGGCCGTCGTCTCCTCGACGCTCGGCGAGGCCCCCGCCAAGGGCTGACCGACCCCGCGGCCCGGCGCGGGACCGCGCCGGGCCGCGTTCGACCTCGCCCCGGCGTCCGCGCTGGCAGGATGGAGCCATGTCGAACACCTCCTCCTCCCCCGCGGTCGTGCCCTTCCAGGAGGAGGTCTCGATCCCCGGCGCCCTGCGCGACCGGGCGAGCGCGAAGCCCGACCTCACGATCATCGAGCGGCGCGTGGCCGGCGTCTGGCAGGAGGTCACGGCGTCGCAGTTCCAGCAGCAGGTGACCCGGCTCGCCCGGGGCCTCGTCGCGTGGGGGCTCGAGCCGGGTGACGTCGTCGCGATCATGGGACGCACGTCCTACGAGTGGACGCTCGTCGACTTCGCGGTGTGGGCGGCCGGCGGCATCCCGGTGCCGATCTACGAGACGTCCTCGGCCGAGCAGATCGCCTGGATCGCCAGCGACTCCGGCGCCGTCCTCGCCTTCGTCGAGACGGACGAGCACGCGGCGCGGCTCGCCGAGGCCGCCGTCGCCTCGGTCCGCGAGACCGTGACGTTCGCCGCGCTCGACGCGCTCGCCGACCGCGGGGCCGACGTCGACCCGTCCGTCGTCGCCAACCGGACGGCGGCGCTGCGCGGCTCCGACCTCGCCACCGTCATCTACACCTCGGGCACCACCGGGCGGCCCAAGGGCGTCGAGCTGACCCACGGCAACTTCGTCTACCTCGCCCGCAACGGCGCCCGCTCTGATCTCTACGAGGTCGTCTCCGTCCCGGGCGCCCGGACGCTGCTGTTCATGCCGCTCGCGCACGTGTTCGCGCGGTTCATCGAGGTGCTCTGCGTCGTGGAGGCCGGCACGCTCGGCCACTCCGCCGACACGCGCAACCTCGTCGCCGACCTGCAGTCCTACCGGCCGACGTTCCTGCTCGCCGTCCCCCGCGTGTTCGAGAAGGTCTACAACTCCGCGGCCCAGAAGGCCGCCGGTGGCGTCAAGAAGCGCATCTTCTCCTGGGCCACGAAGGTCGCCATCGCGTTCTCGCGCGCGCAGAACGACGGGGGGACGCCCAGCGCGTCGCTGCGTGCGGCGCACCGCATCGCCATGCGGCTCGTGCTCGGCAAGCTGCGCGAGGCGATGGGCGGCCGGCTGCGCTACGCCGTCTCCGGCGGCGCCCCGCTCGGCCAGCGGCTCGGCCACTTCTACCGCGGGCTCGACGTCACCGTGCTCGAGGGCTACGGGATGACGGAGACGACTGCGCCGACGACCGTCAACCGGCCCAAGGACATCCGCATCGGCACGGTCGGACCCGCCTACCCCGGCACGTCCGTCCGGGTCACGGACGACGCCGAGATCCAGGTCTTCGGCCCGCACGTGTTCCGCGGCTACCGCGGCAACCCGGAGGCGACGGCCGAGGCGTTCACCGAGGACGGCTGGCTGCGCACCGGCGACCTCGGCTCGCTCGACGACGCCGGCTACCTCACGATCACCGGCCGCTCCAAGGAGATCATCATCACGGCCGGCGGCAAGAACGTCGCACCCGCGATCCTCGAGGACCGGCTGCGCGGCCACCCGCTCGTCTCCCAGGTCGTCGTCGTGGGCGACCAGCGTCCGTTCATCGGGGCGCTCGTCACGATCGACACCGAGATGCTGCCGGGCTGGCTGGCCGGCAAGGGTCTGCCGCCGATGTCGGTGGCCGAGGCGATCCAGGACCCGCAGGTGCGGGCGTCGCTCGTCAAGGCGACCCAGCGCGCCAACCGGGCGGTCTCCCGCGCCGAGTCGATCCGCCGGATCCGGCTGCTCGACGTCGACTTCACCGAGGCCAACGGCTACCTCACGCCGTCGCTCAAGGTGAAGCGCGCGCTGGTGCACCGCGACTTCACCGCACCGACCGAGGAGATCTACGCCACGGGCGGTCCGGCGATCGACGTCCCCGACCCGGCCTGACCGGGCGGCGACCGTGGTGTCGAGCGGGCGGGAGACGCCGGAGGGCGTGCGGATCCGGAGCGTCGAGGTGATCCTCTACGTCGCGGACCAGGCGCGCAGCGCGCGGTTCTACCGGGAGGTGCTCGGCCGCGAGCCCGTCCTCGACGTGCCGGGGATGACCGAGTTCGCGCTCGGCGGCGGCACGAAGCTCGGGCTCATGCCGGACGACGGGATCGCCGCCCTGCTCGGTCCCCGGCTCCCCCACCCGTCCGATGGCACGGGGATCCCGCGGTGCGAGCTCTACCTGGTCGTGGCCGACGCGCGCGCGGCCCACGCCGGCGCGGTGGCCGCTGGCGCGCTCGCCGTGAGCGAGGTGGCCGCGCGGTCGTGGGGCGACGAGGCCGGCTACGTCGCGGACCCGGACGGGCACGTCGTCGCGTTCGCCCAGGAGCCGCCGACCGTTCCGATACCGGGGTAGATCGAGTCGCGATTGGCGATCGGGCCCACCCCGATGTCGGAGTAGGGGTGGCTCGACTAGTCCGCCGACGAGGCCGCGATCGCCTCGTGGTGCTGGATGACCTCGGCGACGATGAACGCGAAGAACTTCTCGGCGAACACGGGGTCGAGCCCGCACGACTCGGCGAGCGTCCGCAGCCGCGCCACCTGCTCGGCCTCGCGCGCGGGGTCGGAGGCCGGCAGCTCGAGCCGCGCCTTGAGAACGCCGACCTGCTGCGTCGCCTTGAACCGCTCGGCCATGAGCGCGACGAGCGCGGTGTCGACGTTGTCGATCGAGTGGCGCAGCCGCGCGAGCTCCGGCGGGACCTCGCTCACGCCGGGGTCTTCTCGCGGCTGGAGGCGCCCTGGGCGCGGGGGCGGCGCGCGGACCCGCTGGGGGCGCGCAGCACGAGCGTCGCGCCGTTGCCCTCGGTCACGCACTCCTTGGTGACGACGACGCGCTCGACGTCGTCGCGGCCCGGGACGTCGAACATGACGTCCATGAGGACCTCCTCGAGGATCGCCCGCAGACCGCGTGCGCCCGTCCCGCGGGCGAGCGCCTTGTCCGCGACCGCCGCGAGGGCGTCGTCGGTGAACTCCAGCTCGACCCCGTCGAGCTCGAACATCTTCTGGTACTGCTTGACCAGGGCGTTCTTCGGCGTCGTGAGGATCGAGCACAGCGCGTCGCGGTCGAGCTTGCCGACGGTCGCGACGACGGGCAGGCGCCCGATGAACTCGGGGATGAGGCCGAACTTGTGCAGGTCCTCGGGCTGGACCTTCGCGAACAGGTCCTCCTTGTCCCGCTCGTTGAGCGGGGCGTTGAACCCGACGCCGCGGCGGTGGGTGCGCGCCGCGATGATGTCCTCGAGGCCGGCGAACGCGCCCGCGACGATGAACAGCACGTTCGACGTGTCGATCTGCAGGAACTCCTGGTGCGGGTGCTTGCGCCCGCCCTGCGGCGGGACGGAGGCGACCGTGCCCTCGATGATCTTGAGCAGGGCCTGCTGGACGCCCTCGCCGGAGACGTCGCGCGTGATGGAGGGGTTCTCCGCCTTGCGCGCGATCTTGTCGACCTCGTCGATGTAGATGATCCCGGTCTCGGCCTTCTTCGTGTCGAAGTCGGCGGCCTGGATGAGCTTGAGGAGGATGTTCTCCACGTCCTCGCCCACGTAGCCCGCCTCGGTGAGGGCCGTGGCGTCCGCGAGCGCGAACGGGACGTCGAGCATCCGGGCGAGGGTCTGCGCGAGGTAGGTCTTGCCCGTGCCGGTCGGGCCGACGAGCAGCACGTTCGACTTGGCGACCTCGACGTCCTCGCCGTGCAGCGGCTGCGCCGCCGGGTTGCCCTGCACCCGCTTGTAGTGGTTGTAGACCGCGACCGCGAGGGACTTCTTCGCCCGCTCCTGGCCGACGATGTACTCCTCGAGGTGCGCGAAGATCTCCTTCGGCGTCGGCAGGTTCGAGAAGTCGGGGGCGTCGTCACCGGAGGCGTCGGCGAGCTCCTCCTCGACGATCTCGTTGCACAGCTCGATGCACTCGGTGCAGATGTACACCCCGTGGCCGGCGATGAGCCGCCGGACCTGCTTCTGGCTCTTTCCACAGAACGAGCACTTGAGGAGCTCGGCTCCGTCGGAGGGATGCGACATTCCTGCTCCCCGTCCTCGGGCGGCGCGGTGGCCGCGGTGACTGCTGCCTGACCGGTCCAGACTACGTGGCGGTCCCCGCGTCGGCGCGCGTCACCTCGCAGGTGTGTCGCGCGCCGACGCCGGGGGCACGTCGCTGGGCGCCGCGCGTCAGCGCGGCGCGACCTCCTTCTTGCGGCTCTCGAGGACCTGGTCGACCAGGCCGTACTCGAGCGCCTGGCGGGCCGAGAGGATCTTGTCCCGCTCGATGTCGTTGCGGACCTTCTCGATCGGCTGGTTCGAGTGGTGGGAGAGCGTCTCCTCGAGCCACTCCCGCATCCGGATGATCTCGTTCGCCTGGATCTCGATGTCGGACGCCTGGCCGTAGCCGCCACCGGACATCGCCGGCTGGTGGATGAGGACGCGGGCGTTCGGGAGGGCGAGGCGCTTGCCGGCGGAGCCGGCGGCGAGCAGCACGGCGGCGGCCGACGCGGCCTGGCCGAGGCACACGGTCTGCACCTGGGGGGAGATGTACTGCATGGTGTCGTAGATCGCCGTCATGGCCGTGAACGAGCCACCGGGCGAGTTGATGTACATCGTGATCAGCCCGTCCGGGTCCTGGCTCTCCAGCACGAGCAGCTGGGCCATGACGTCGTCGGCCGACGCGTCGTCGACCTGGACGCCGAGGAAGATGATCCGGTCCTCGAACAGCTTGGTGTACGGGTCCTGGTGCTTGACGCCGTAGGCGGTGCGCTCCTCGACCTGCGGAAGGATGTACCGCGCCTGCGGGGAGCCGACGACCGAGCCGATCGACCCGGGCTCGCCGGCCGAGTGCCCGAGCGCGCGCGTTGGGATGAGGTTCATGGGGTTTCTCCTGAGGGCGCCGGGGTCACATGCCAGCGCCGCCGGCGGCGGCGGAGGTGGCGACGACGTGGTCGATGAAGCCGTACTCGAGGGCCTGGTCGGCCGTGAACCAGCGGTCGCGGTCGGCGTCGGCGTTGATCTGCTCGACGCTCTTGCCCGTCTGCTCGGCCGTCAGCTCGGCCATGACCCGCTTCATGTGGAGGATGAGCTCGGCGTTGATCCGGATGTCGGTCGCCGTCCCGCCGATGCCGCCCGACGGCTGGTGCATCATGATCCGCGCGTGCGGCGTCGCGAAGCGCTTGCCCTTCGTGCCGGAGGCCAGGAGGAACTGGCCCATCGACGCGGCGAGGCCCATCGCGACGGTCGCGACGTCCGGCTTGACGAACTGCATCGTGTCGTAGATCGCCATGCCGGCCGTGACGGAGCCGCCCGGGGAGTTGATGTAGAGCCAGATGTCCCGGTCCGGGTCCTCGGCCGCGAGCAGGAGCATCTGCGCGCAGATCTGGTTGGCGTTGTCGTCACGCACCTCGGACCCGAGCCAGATGATGCGCTCCTTGAGGAGTCGGTTGTAGACGTGGTCGCCCAGGCCGAACCCCTGGGGCTCGGCCATGGCCTGCGGCATGTCGCTCACGTGGCGCTCCTGTTCGTTCTCGGCGCCGCCGTCGCGGCTGCGCCTCTCGTGTGACCCTAACCCGCTCCAGCGCGGGGATATTGCCCGTCGCGCGCGCGTTTCGCTGACGGCGCACATCCGGGACGACGCGCTCGCGCGCACCCGTCGGGACGACCGCCGTGGACGGGTCGGGGACGGCGAAGGGGCCGCTCCCCGGGTGGGAGAGCGGCCCCTTCGCTGCGGTCGGGACCCGACGCCGTGGCCGGACCTCAGTCCTCGGTCGGCGCGGGCGCCTTGGCGGCCTTCGCCTTCGTCGCCTTCTTCGGCTTCTCGACGACGACCTCGGCCTGCTCGGCCACGCTGGCCTCGACGTCGCCCGCCTCGTCGACGGTCTCCTCGTGCGGGACCGCGGCGGCGTCGACCGCGACCTCGGTCGCGAGGCCGCCCGCGTCCTCGGCATCGGCGGCCTCCTGCGCGGCCGCGACGGCGGCGGCCTGGACGGCGTCGAGCTCGTCGGAGCCGATGAACGGCGTGAGGTCGACGCTGGCGCCGGTGGTGTCGACGACCTCGACCTTGCGCAGCGCGAGCGCGAGCGCCTTGTTGCGCGCGAGCTCGGCGACGAAGACCGGGACCTGACCGGTGCGGTCGGCGTTCATGACGAACTCGTTCGGGTCGACCCGGTACTGCTGGGCCATCCGGACGAGGAAGTCGATGAGCTCCTCCTGGGAGACCTTGACCTCGAGCTGCTCGGCGAGGACGTCGAGGAGGAACTGGCGACGCAGGGCGTCGGTGATCTCCGGGACGATCTCCTCGCGGTGCTCGGTGTCCTCGAGGCGGTCCTCGCCCTCGAGGTGGCGCACGACCTCGGCCTCGACGACGCTCGCCGGGACGGGGAAGTCGGCGGACTCGACCAGCTTCGTCATGAGCTGCTCGCGGGCCTCGACGGCCTGCTGCTCGACCTTGCCGCCGGCGGCGGAGGTGCGCAGGTCGTCCTTCAGCTCCTCGAGCGTGTCGAACTCGGAGGCGAGCTGGGCGAACTCGTCGTCGAGCTCCGGGAGCTCGAGCTCCTTGACGCCCGTGACAGTGACCGTGACCTCGGCCTCCTCGCCCGCGCGCTCGCCGCCGGCCAGCGACGTCGCGAACGTCGCCGTGCCACCCTCGCCGAGACCGACGACGGCCTCGTCGAGGCCGTCGAGCATCGTGCCGGAGCCGATCTCGTAGGAGATGCCGGAGACCGAGTCGACCTCCTCCTCACCGATCTTCGCCACGAGGTCCAGCACGACGTAGTCGCCCTGGGCCGCCTCGCGCTCGACGCCCTGGAGGGAGCCGAACCGGTGACGCAGCGCCTCGATGCGGGCGTCCAGCTCCTCGTCGGTCACGTCGACCGGCGCGACCTCGACCCGCAGACCGTCGATCTCCGGGACGGTGATCTCGGGGCGGACGTCGACCTCGGCGGTGAAGACCAGGTCGCCCGTGCGCTCGACCGGCGCCTCGGTGACGTCGACCTCGGGCTGACCGAGCGGGATGATCTCGTTCGCGACCAGCGCCTCGCGGTAGAACTGCGGCAGCGCGTCGTTGATGGCGTGCTCGAGGACCGCGCCGAAGCCGATCCGCTGGTCGATGATGCGCGCCGGCACCTTGCCCTTGCGGAAGCCGGGGATCGAGACGTCCTTGCCGATGTGCTGGTAGGCGTGCTCGATGTTCGGCAGGAGCTCGGAGTAGGGGACCTCGACGGTCAGTCGGACTCGAGTCGGCTCGAGGGTCTCGACGGCACTCTTCACAGTGGTTCTCTCTTGTCTACGTCGCAGGGCGTGCCGGACCAGCCTGAGCGGGTTCCGGCGGTCCGGAAGGCGCGCGGGCATGCGGCTGACGCGCCACGCACTAAGGGTCCATCCTAGTGGCCCCCGGCCGCGCCGGCTGTGCCAGACTGACGCCGATGTCCCCGACCTCAGCGACACCGCCCGTCCGTGCCGTCCTGTTCGACGCCGACGGCGTCCTCCAGATGCCGCGGGAGGGCTGGCTCGACCGGCTCACGACGCTCGGCGGGCCCGGGTTCGTCGAGGCGGCCTTCGCCGCCGAGGCCGAGTGCCTGGACGGCAGCATCGACTTCGGCGAGCGGCTCGAGACGCTGCTCGCCGAGCGCGAGGCGACCGTCCGCGACGCGCTGGCCGTGTGGGAGGACATCGTGCCCGACCCCGACGCGTTCGCCGTCGTCGAGCGGGTGCGGGCCGGCGGCCTCCTGTGCGGGCTCGCCACCAACCAGCAGAGCCGGCGCGGCCGGTACATGCGGGAGCGGACCGCGATCGACCGGATCTTCGACCGGCACTACTACTCGTTCGAGGTCGGGCACGCGAAGCCGACGCGCGCCTACTTCGAGGCGATCGTCGAGGACCTCGGGATCCCGGCCGGGCAGGTCGCGTTCGTCGACGACGTCCCCGGCAACGTCGAGGGCGCGCGATCGGTCGGGCTGCGGGCGGCGTGGCACGACCCGGCGAGCGGCGCGGCCGGTCTGGCCGCCGACCTGCGCGGGCTCGGCGTCCCCGTCTAGGACGGCTCGTCCGCCCGGGCCTCGTCCGCCCGAGCCAGCTCTCCCGCGACGGACCGTCGCGCGACCCGGAACGGCTCGGCCGCCAGCGCACCGGCGTCCAGCGCGAGGTCGGCCAGGACCGCGCCGATCCCGGGGGCGAACTTGAAGCCGTGGCCGGAGAACCCGGCCCCCACGACGAGCGACCCGATCCGGTCGAGCACGAACGCCCCGTCCGGCGTCGAGGTGTAGGTGCACGAGATCGGCTCGGCCGTCGTCGGGTCGAGCCCCGGCAGCCACTCCCTGACGTACGCGGCGAGCTCGGCCTGCAACGTGGGCCGGTGCGGTCGCGCGTCCGGGTCGACCTCCGGGCCGACGCCGTGGAAGCCGACCTTGACCCCCTCGCCCGGCGTCGGCATCCCGTAGATCGCCGCCGGGTAGGTGTCGGGGTCCACGACGTGGTTGAACGAGGGCCACCCGGCCGTCGTCGGGCGGAAGTGGGCCGGGCTCTCCTCGGTCACGGTGAGCCGAGGCAGCCGGACGTCTCCGAGGAGCGGGCGCGTCCACGCCCCGGCGGTCACGACGACGACGTCGGCGTCGACCGTCTCCCCCGAGCGGAGGTGCACGGTCGCGCCGTCGTCGCGGCGCTCGATCCGCTCGACCGGCTCGGCCCACCGGACGCTCCCGCCGCCGGCGACGACGAGGGCCTCGAGCCGCTCGATGGCGGCGGCGGCACGGACGACCCCGGCGTCCGGGGAGAACAGGACGGTCTCCTCGAACCGCATCCCCGGCCAGCGCCGGGCCGCCTCCACGCCGTCGAGGAGGTCCGCCGGGATGCCGCGCGCGGTGAGCGCCGCGTGCACGGAGGAGAGGTCGCCGCCGCCGAGGTCGTTCGATGTCCCGTGCGTCACGAGGCCGTGCAGCCGCAGCAGCTGCTCGCCGTCGGGGTCGGACAGCGCGTCCCAGCCCTCCCGCGCCCGGACCAGGAGGTCGAGGTAGTGCTCCTGCGCGTAGGCGTTGTTGAAGTTGCGCGTCGCCCCGTGCGACGCGCCCTCGTGGTGGCCGCGGCCGAACCGCTCGAGGACGACCGGCCTCGCGCCGCGGCGCACGAGCGCCCAGGCGGTCGCCAGCCCCATCACCCCGCCACCGACGACGGCGACCCGCGGTTCGCTCATGCCGGCCATCGTCCCGGCCGCGCGCGGTCGGGGGCGAGCGCCGAGCCGCGCGAGCCCGTCCGCCCCGCGTCCGTCCGCTCCGTGCGGATCGGCGCGCGTCGCGCGAGCGACGGCCGGGCGCCGCAGGGCCTCGACCTGGGCCGATGCCGGCCGTCGCCGAGTGGCGGCGTCACTGATCCGCGGAGAGCGGACGGGCCTCGCGGGCCGCGGCCGCGGCCCGCTCGACCCAGCGGGGCTGCTCGCCGTATCGCTGGGTCGGGATGAGGACGCCGTCCCGGCAGCACGCGACGAGCGTGTCGAGGCGCTGCTCGCGGGTCACCTCGCGCTTGGCCCCCGTCACCCAGCCGACGGCGACGCGGCGGTAGCTGGCCGTCGCCGCCTCCCAGAAGGCCAGGGCGGCCGGGTCGGCGGAGAGCATGGCGAGCTGCTCGGGCGAGAGCTCGCTCGGGCGTTCGTAGGAGTAGACGCCGGTGCGCTCGGGCGTGCGGAGCCGGTACGCGGCGAGCCCGGCCGGGTGCATCCGGCCCTGCGCCGTGAGCCGCTCGACGTGCTCCACGTTGACCGCGCTCCACATCGAGCCCCGCCGGCGCGGGGTCCAGCGCTGACGGCGCGCGTCGGCGTCGATGCGCTGGCTGATGGAGTCGATCCAGCCGAAGCAGAGCGCCTCGATCACGGCGTCCTCCCAGGTGAGCCCGCGGGGCTCGACGTGCTTGGCGTACAGACCCATCCAGAGCTCGGGCGCCACGTCGTGGTTGAGCTCGAGCCAGGCGCGGAACTCCTGCGCGCCGGAGAAGAAGACCGCGGGACGCTCGTCGGTGCCGCCCGGGGTGCCGGGTGCGCGCCCGCCGTCGGCGCTGCTCGAAGGGCTCATGCCGTCATTGTGCCCGCGGCGACGGGGGCGCGTGGCCCTCGGGACGCCGTGGCCACGCCACGGCCGCCCCGGCGGCGGCACCCGGTCGACGGGTGGCCACGGCGCGCGCGAGAGCGCCGGTGACGGATCGACGAGGGGAGGGTAGGGCCGGTCCAGCCGGCGTGGAGCGGATGACGGGAATCGAACCCGCACCATCTGCTTGGAAGGCAGAGGTCGGAGGGTAGACTGGTGCTCAGAAACGTTGGAAATCCGCCAGTCTGCATCGTCGTGATACCGTCGCGATACCGCCCCAATGTGTAGACCAATGTGTAGACCGGGCGCCGAGGCAGAGGATGTGGTGACCATGGTCGAGAGGAAGCCGAAGCGCGGACACGTCACCCGCTACGGCGAAGGCTCCTTCAAGTGGGTGCCCTCGCGCGGACTGTGGGTCGGCCGCTACGACACCGGACGGATCACGCCCGCCGGCACCAGGATCGTCATCACCGCCAGCGGTCGCGACGAGGACGCCGCCTGGCAGGCGTTCGTCGCCAAGAAGAAGGACTACATGCTCCACGGGCCCCGCGTGCCCGAGGCGCGGGCGAGCGAGACCGTGCGCACCTGGGCCGAGAAGTGGCTCCGGCACCGCGACGGGGAGGTCCGCGCCACCACCTACGCCCAGGACAAGACCAATGTCGTCCGGTGGATCGTCCCCGCGATCGGGACCATCCGCCTCGAGGCGCTCACCGCGGCGCACATGCGAGCCGTGGGCGACGGCGCGCTCAAGGCCGGGCGATCTGGCTCCACCGCCAACTCGGCCCAGCGCACCCTCACGAAGATGCTCAACGCTGCGAAGTCCGACGGGCACCGGGTACCAGACCGGATCTTCGCGGCCACCAAGGCCAGCCGAGGGAAGTCGGCCCGCACGAGGATGAGTAAGGACGAGGTCCGCGCAGTGTTCCAGCACGCCTACGCGACCCAGTCCGACGCGATCCGCTACGTCATCGCTGTGCTGTACGGCGCGCGACAGGGCGAGGTGCTCGGACTCACGTGGGACCGGGTACGCATCGACCCCACCCCCGAGCCGGACGCCGTGGTCGTCGGCGAGATCGACCTGACCTGGCAGGTGCAGCAGCTCCCGTACCGCGACCGTGCGGCAGGCACCTATCGGACCAAGCGGGGTGACGAGGTCGAGCAGCTAGTGGACTCCTGGCATCTCACTCGCCCGAAGACAGCGAGTGGGGCGCGGGCCCTACCGATCATCACCCCGGTGGCGAAGGAGCTCGCGGCGTGGCGCGAGAAGTGCCCGACCGGGAAGGCGAACCCGCACAACCTCGTGTTCCCACGCATCGACGGCGCGCCGCGCTATCGCGGCCACCCCCGCAACGACAAGGCCGACCTCGCCACATGGAAGGAGCTCCAGCGCGCGGCCGGGGTCTACAAGCGCGCGCCAGACCCCGCCGTCGAGGGTGACGAGGGCGAGTTCTACGTGCTCCACGAGGCCCGGCACTCGATGATCTCGATGCTCGCCGACGCGGGGACGCCGCGCCACATCATCGAGATGCTCGTAGGGCAGACCGAGCTGGTCGAGGGGTACGTCCACGGGGAGCTGGAGGCCGCCGGTCGAGCCGTGAGCGACGCCCTGGCTGACCTGCTCCCTGCGCTTGATCCGCCCACATCAGCCTCTCCGGCTTGATCGGCGCTCGCTGCGGGCGTCCCGGAGTCGTCGGAGCCGGCCCACGGTCACGGCGTCGTGCTCCCACGCTTCGGGCCGTTCGATGAGCGCGTTGAGCGCCTGGTTGTAGCGCGTCTCCGACATGTCGAGCTCGCCCCGGATCGCGTCCGCCTTCACCGCGCCGTGCCGCCACGGCCGGCGCTCCAGATCCAGCATCGCCCGGTCACGGTCCGAGAGGGTCGTCATGCCGCGACGGTAGCGGCGGGGTGCGACAAGTACGGCCCGGGGCCGGGTCGGGGTCAGTCGAGATCGTGGACCCACCCCTCATAGCCGTCATAGAGGCCGAGGAGCACGAAGTCTCTCGACGCGAACAGCGCACGGCTGGCCGCGTTGCTTGGATGCACGTAGGCGAACACTCCGCAGTCAAGGTCGTTCTCGTCTCGCGTGCGACGGAGTACCTCGAGCGACACGTCGAGGGCGTCGCCGCCGAGCCCAAGCCCTCGATGTCGAAGGGACGTGGCGATGGCGAGGATGCGTAGGTCCCCCTGGTCTGGGTCGAACGCGAGGTAGGAGGCCACGGCGACATCAGCCACATCCATGCCGAGGATGAGCATCTCGTCCGATGGTCTCGGGAGCCTCAGGCCGCGTAGTCGTGACTGGACCTCTAGCTCGTATGGTCGAGGATGGTGCCGTCCGCGATGGGGTTCATACAGCAACCCAGGGGGATCCGTGCAGACGAACTTCTGGAGCGCGTACTCGTGAACTCCCGACGGGTTAACCCACGAGATCGCCACGCCGACCAGCGAGCCAGGCCCGCATGTCGGCACCCTCTCGCTCCCCCATCGGCCTGCCTGCGCCCGTGGTGGAGTGACGCCACGCGTACTCCTCGCGCTCCACATCCGTCAGGCCGTCGTTGCCAACAGCCCGGTCCATCTCCACGCGAGGGCGGGGGTGTGCCTGCGGCTTGAGTGCTGCGAGCGGGGCCATGACAGGACTGTAGCGTGCCGCAGCGGGACGTAGCGCCGCATAGCGGGTCGTGAGTCGTGAAGGTGTTGTACGCGCCCCGCTAACCCCTACGCGATGTCCTCCATCCGCAGCGTCCGGCCCCGGCGGTCGTGGTGAGCCGTCAGTAGCCGACAGCCGTGACGCCGTGCTCAGCCTCGTCCTGACTGAAGCCCTCGAACACCAGCTGGTCGATGAGTCCCTGTCGCGAGAACGACATCAGATCGAGGTAGTTCTGGGCGGACTTGGCTGCCTGCTCGTACCAGTCGGGGGCGATGTGGTCCACGGCGAAGGTGGCGTCCTCGGTGGAGTAGCCCTCGTACTCCAGTTGGTCGATCAAGCCGCTCCGGGAGAACGGCATGAAGCTGAGGTAGTTCCGAGCGGAGTCGACCGCGTTCTTCTGTCCGATCGTCAGGTCGGGTGCCGGGGCTGCGGCCGGTGCCTCGTTGGTGGCTTCCGTGGCCTCAACGGGGGCCGCCGTAGGCGTCGAGTCGCTGGACTTCTCGGCGCCCAGGACCACGGTGGATCCCTGCTTCTCCTGGCTCGTCACGACCCAGTTCGCGCGGTTGATGATCGTGCGATCCTCGCGGGAGTCGTGCGTGACGACGTCGAAGCCCTGACCTTCGAGCTCGTCGACCGCGACGCGGAGATTCCATCCCATGACATCCGTGGGCTCGACGTCCACCTCGACGGTGATCGGCGTCGCCTCCTCGGTTGCGGCGGGGATGGGCGCGCTCTCCGCCTCGGTTGACGTGGCGCTCGTCGCAACGTCAGGGGCACCAACTGAACACGCCACGAGAAGGGCCAGCACCGGGACGATAGCGAGGGGTCGAATGAATCTCATAGCCAGACCGTAGCGGCTCGGCTAACTCCGCGCCTGCCGATCGCCGGGCCGAACGTACAGACGGATCATTCGCAAGGCAGTAGGCTCGCGAGAACGGCCCTGCGAGAAACCTGTGAATGGAAATGACGGACCATAGCGAGTCGCATCCGAGCAACGACGTCCCCCCTCCGGTCGAGGCCGCTCCCAACCAACCCAGAAGGCGCGGGCGAACTGCGATCATCGTCGGGGTCACGCTCGTCGCGCTCTGCGCGATCATCGCGATCGTGCGCCTTGGCAACCGCGCCACGCCGCTCGAGTCTGCCGTCGAGTCTTGCGGCCTCGGCGACAAGAGCCACGTGGCGTCGCTACGGGATGGCGGCAGGACGCTCCTGCTCGACAACAAGGGCGAAGAGGACGTGCTCGGGCTAGACGTCTTCGACATCGCGTGCGTCCTCGATGAACTTCACGCCCCATCATCTGTGATCGCGAAGATGGACAGCACGCGAGCGCTCGACGGCATGCAGTCCGCCTCGTGGGGCAACATCGAGGCCACCTGGTCCTACCACCCGAGCAACGGCCTGGACCTCATCCTCGAAATGAACTGAGTGCGGCTCGCCGCGCAACTGTGCAAGTCCAGCCGCGGCCATGACCAGCCTCGCGCTGGAAGGTCTCCACGACCCACCGCGAGACGCCCAGCTCTTCCGCGATGGCGCCGGCATCGGGGCCGACGAGCCGCTCTGCGCGGGCGTACTCCTCCGGTGAGATGAGCATGCGCGCTGCCTCGACGTCGGCTCGGCGTTCGCGGCGGTCGTGCTCTCGGCGGTCTCGGATCGGCTCGTCGCGGTGGAACGCGTGGCTGTACTCGTGCGCCGCGGTCGAGACGATCTGAACGCCGGTCAGGCAGAGGTGGAGCGTGATCGTGCGGCGCTCGTGGTCGTAGATCCCGTGGTCGTCGTCGAGGTCTGCCCACTCGACTCGGACTCCGAGCGAGTGGGCGGCGTCGAAGATGGCGTCAGGCGTCGTCAGCATGGGCCGGCTGCTCCTTCCGCGGATCCCCCTCCTTCGCCACCTTGATCAGCGGGAGTTCGTCCTCATCCGGGATCGTGACACCCGGGGCTGACATCTTCGCGATGGAGATCGGCGCGGGGGGCTCAAGCGGCTCAACGAGCGCCGGGTGCTCACCGACGCCTCCCTCCTCGATCCGGCGCAGGATCTCGTCGGTCAGGGCCTTGTCGGTGATGCGCCGGAGTGCGGACTCTAGGTCGCCCGCCTCGGCCTCCTCGTCCGTGATCAGACCGAGAGCCACGAGACCCGACAGCGGAGAGGCGCCGTAGGCCCGCGCGATCGCCACAACGGTCGCGGGCTGGACGCGCCCATTGCGCACCTGGTCGGTGAGCGTGGGTACAGCAATGCGCGAGTTGAGCGCCACCTGTCGGAGCGAGTCGCCGTCCGTGACCCGGATGATCCATGCCTCTGTCGTATCCATGACTGACATCTTAGTCACATGTGCGGCTGACCGTCTAGACATGATGGATGACTTTCGGTTGACACCTGCTGAGTTGTCGTGCATCATGGATGACATCGCAGCAATCGCGACCATGGAAGGAGCGACATGTCCGCCACCCTCATGATCCGTCCCGGGCTCCTGGACCGGATCAAGCGCTACTCGGGCATCGCCTCCGACGACGCCCTCGCCGGAGCCATCGGAGTCAGCCGACAGACGCTCGTCAGCGTGCGGGACGGCAAGCAGAACGCCAGCGCACAGTTCATCGCCGGCGTCTGCCGGGCGTTCGACATGAGCGTCGGCGAGGTCGCAACCCTCGCCCGCTCCACCGACGACGTCCACACCGACGCCGCCTAGATACAGCAGTGCCCCGGCTCATCCGCCAAGACACACCGGGGCAACCACCACTCGAAGGAGAGCGTACCAATGACCGACCTCACGCAGTTCAACTTCCACGGCCACGGTGTCCGCCACATCATCGACGAGCACGGCGAGCCCTGGTGGATCGCCAAGGACGTCTGCCAGATCCTCGGCCTCGGCAACATCTCGCAGGCGATCGTCAACCTCGACGACGACGAGAAGGGTGTCACTACTGCTGATACCCCTGGCGGGGCGCAGCAGGTCGCGATCATCTCCGAGTCCGGGCTGTACGCACTGATCCTCCGCAGCCGCAAGCCCGAAGCGCGCGAGTTCAAGCGCTGGGTCACGCACGAGGTGCTCCCCGCGATCCGCAGGACCGGCGGCTACGGCGTCGTGCAGGGCCGCGCGCTCCCCAAGTCGTACTCCGACGCGCTGCGGATGCTCGCCGCCGAGGTCGAGAGGACGACCACCCTCAACGCGCAGATCGAGGCCGACGCCCCGAAGGTCGCCTACGTCGAGACGTACGTCGCCGACTCCGACCTGTTGACGTTCCGCACGGTGGCCGCGAACCTCGGCGTCAAGGAGAGCGCGCTGCGGGAGCTGCTCGTCGAGCGGAAGTGGATCTACGTCGAGCTGTCCTCGCGCTGGTCGGAGAAGGCGCAGAAGATCGAGCCTCAGCGCCGCTACTCCGCCTACGCGGACAAGAAGATGTACTTCACGCCGCGCCTGGCCCACGAGGCGCCCCGCTTCAAGGGCGAGGCGATGCACACCCTCAAGATCACCCCGGCCGGCGCGTCCGCGATCGCGCGGCTCGTGCGCCAGTCCGGGATCCCCACCGCCGAGCCGATCGAGGGCGGCGCCGGCCTCGAGGTGGTCTCATGACCTCCCCGATCGTCACCCGCGTGCAGGGCGGCGAGTACAGCACGGTCGTCCTCTCGGACGGCTCGGTCGAGACGTGCTTCTTCCACGACGACGGATCGTCGCGGGTTGTGGCCCGCGACTTCCCCGAGCGCGTTCAGGACATCGCAAGCCGGCACGTCCGAGCCGATCGCGAGGGTCGCCCATGACTTCCCCGCCCGCCGTCGGGCGGGACACCACGCCGTGCATGAGTTCGTCCATGCGGCCCGAGCGCACACCGCTCCCGACCCTCGCCTGGTGCGAGAACGCGATCCGGGACGAGTGCGAGCGGCGGCACTACGTCATCCCCGGTGACGAGACGCAGGTGCGCGCCGAGGTGCGCCGGGCCGCGAAGCAGTACCGGCGCGAGTGGATCACCCACCTGGACCCGCCCGTCGACCTGCGCATCCTCGGCATCTACCAGGACCCCACCGCCTGGCACGCCCTCAACGGCATCCCCGCCTAACCCCACCCACCCCGGCCCCGCCACCACCTGGTGAGCGGGGCCTTCCTGTACCCGAAAGGAGATCGCCGTGAGCGACATCCAGCTCCCCGCGACCCCCGCGCTGATGAGCGTCGAGGAGTTCGCCCGCTGGCACGGGATCGGTCCCACCACCGTGCGCCAGTGCATCGACGGCACGTCCGCCAACTACCCGCCGCTGCGAGCCAAGAGGAACAAGCCCGGCAAGGGTGGCCGCCTCTACATCACCGCTGAGGCTGCCGCCGAGTGGCGCGCGAGCCTCCCGGACGCATGACCCGCCCGCCGTGCCCGTCGTGTGGCCGCCCGACCGTCCGTCCGTCTCGCCGGCTGGGTGAGCGGGTGTCGGAGCGGGGCGGTACGGGCCGTTGGGCGGTGCTGGTCGCGTTCGGTCGGGCTGACATCTGGGGTCCGCACGGGCAGTACATCGAGACGCACGAGCGGCACGAGGACGCGATGGATGCCGTGCAGGTGTACGCGCTCGCGGACCACCTTGCTCACCGGGACGCGGCATGACCCGCCGCACCCCCGCCCCGCCGTTCCCGGTCCCGCTGGGACGTGGTGGTGGAGACGGTGTGGGGGTCTGTCCTGGTGCTGCTGGTGCTGTCGGCGATGGTCGCTGGTGCCGCGTGGACGGGGGTCGTGCCGTGAACCCGCTAGTGCTGGCCGTGGGTGTGGCGCTGGTCGTGTGGGGGTGGGGGTCGGGCCGCTACGGGCTGGCCCCACTGACGATGCGACGGTGCGGACACCTGCACCGGGCTGACCTCGCCGCCTGGGCGTGCATCCGACGCCGTCGACTGCTGCCTCCCCGACGCGCCACCGCGGCATCCATCGCCGCCCCCTGACCCCCACCATCCCGCGGGCACCACGCTCGCCCACCACATCGACAGGACCACATCATGACCCCCATCACCGTCACGAGCCAGGCCGAGTGGGACGCCGCGATCAAGGCGCACCACGACGACTACGTCACGGTCTACATCGACTCCCCCGCGGGCGTCGTCATCCGCATCGACGACACGGGCTCCTCCCGCGCCGTGCTGCGGGGCTCCTCCCGCGCCGTGCTGCGGGGCTCCTCCAGCGCCGTGCTGTGGGACTCCTCCAGCGCCGAGCTGCGGGGCTCCTCCCGCGCCGTGCTGCGGGGCTCCTCCCGCGCCGTGCTGCGGGGCTCCTCCAGCGCCGTGCTGTGGGACTCCTCCAGCGCCGAGCTGCGGGACTCCTCCAGCGCCGAGCTGTGGGGCTCCTCCAGCGCCGAGCTGCGGGGCTCCTCCCGCGCCGAGCTGTGGGACTCCTCCAGCGCCGTGCTGCGGGGCTCCTCCCGCGCCGAGCTGTGGGACTCCTCCAGCGCCGTGCTGCGGGGCTCCTCCAGCGCCGTGCTGCGGGGCTCCTCCAGCGCCGTGCTGTGGGGCTCCTCCCGCGCCGTGCTGTGGGACTCCTCCAGCGCCGAGCTGCGGGCGTTCGCCACGGCCCACGCCCGCGACCGCTCCACCGCGACCGGCGGCAGCCACACGGCGATCCACGTCCACTCGCAGCGCGCCACGGTGTCCGGCGGTCACCTCATCGACCTGACCGGCATCGACGAGTACGACCCGGCGACCTGGGTCGACCTGCACACCCGCGGCTCCGACTCCGACGGGCTCGTCCACCTCTACAAGGCCGTCGACGACGACCTCTGCGCCGGCCACCAGTACACGCTGACGCAGTACCCGATCGGCGAGACGATCACCGACCCCCGGTGGCGCGACGACAACCAGTGCGGTGGTGGGCTGCACGCCTGCCCCACCCCTGTCATGGCCCGCGACCACTACATGGACGCCACGAGGTTCCTCGAGGTCACCGTCCCCGTCGCCGACCTGCGACCGATCGACGACACGAAGTGCAAGGCCCCCAGGGTGACCGTGCTGCGGGAGGTCACCCTCGACGGCGACCCGATCGAGGCAGCATGAACAGCCCGACCGTCGTCGTCCGCCGCCGCCCCGGCACCCCCGGCTTTCCGTGGGTCGTGTACTGGCGCACCAACCTCGGCCTGAGCCCCCTAGCCGAGGCCGGCACGCACACGGAGGCAGTCGCCTACGCCGACCGTCTCGCCCGACACCTCCCTGGTGGTGCCCGATGAGCCCCCGCAAGGCCAGCGTCCTAGACGGGGCGGACGACGTCGTGGAGATCCGCCGGGCGCTCGCGGGGTGGGAGGGGTCTGACCTCGACGGCGCGGCGCTGCGGCTGATCGCCGACGGCGCTGAGACCTACACGGCCGGCGCGCTCGGGGTGCTGGTGAACCGGGTCCTCGCCGTCGTCGCGGACCTCCGGGCCGAGGACGGTGTCCGGTGACCCCGCCACGTGAGCCCGACCCGGACCCGTGGACGTGGATCGCGCGGGGTGTCCTCGCCGTGATCGTCGTCCTGACCTTGCTATGGGCGGTGTCGGGATGAGAACTCTCGCGACCGTCTGTCTCGGCTGCCCGTGCGGCTACGACGACGACACCGAGGCCGAGCTGGTCGGCGGCCCCCGGGACACGCACGCCGTGTGGACGTGTCCCGACTGCGGCACCGAGCACGAGACCGACATGAGTGACCCCGACGACGACTACGAGAGGAGCAGGGACGATGACGCCTGACCAGATCGCCGCGATCCGCGACCGCCACACGCGAGGCAGGGGGGCGATCGAGGCGTGGATACCGCTGGAGGTCGTCCGCTCCCTGGAGGACGTCCCGGCCCTCCTGGACCTGCTCGCCGAGCGTGACGCCGAGGTCGAGCGACTGCGGGCGCAGCGCGATGGAGACGGCGACGTCGACCTCGAAACGACCCAGCGCGAGAACGACGCCCTCGCCGCCCGCCTCGACGCCGTGCGGTCGGTCCACGCCCGCTACTTCGACCCCGAGACCAGCGAGGCGGGCGAGGGCATCGAGCCGGAGGACGTCTGGCGCTTCGATCGCGACATGCGGGCACTGCTCGCCCCCACCCCGAGACCACCACGACCGAAGGAGAGACCCCGTGAACCACGAATGCGCTGGCGGCTGCGCTATGTGCCGCGACGAGACCAGCACCACCCTGCCCCGCGTCATCCCCCTGTCCGAGGTGCGCGTGGGTGACACCGTGCGCGTCGAGTGGACCGAGGACGACGTGACCCCTAGCAGGACCGGCGTCGTGGCGGGGATCGACGGCGACGGCACCCTGCGCTCGCCGAGCTGCCGCGCCATCGGCCCCTACACGCTCCGACAGCTGGCGGGCCGCACCGTCGTCCGCGCCGACCTGATCGTCTACCTGCTCGACCGTCCCGCCCCGACCCTGCCGACCGAGCCGGGGTCCATGATCGTGGACGCGACGATCCGGGGCATCGAGGGCCGCACGGCGATCCTGAACGACTGCGGCATCTGGAACACGCCGAGGAACGTCCGTGGCCACCGCAGTCACAGCCCCGAGCACATCACGGCCTGGACCCCCGCGCGGATCGTGGCTGACGGAGAGCCGGTGACCCGATGACTGGCTACGGCCTCCAGATCACGGAGGCGAACCACGACGAGAACGAGTTCTTCACCCTCGGCGGCGCGATCTTCGACACTGCCGAGGAGCGGCAGGCGTCGATCGACGCACTCCCGCGATTCGTCCACGACTGCGCTGACGAGTCGGTCCGCCGCTGCTACACGGTCGACGTCCTCAACGAGGACGGCTGGTCCATCGTGGACAACATCGAGGTCAGCGAGACGACCGCCCAGGAGCTCCTGGGCACGTCGGACTTCGAGCCGATGCGGACAGTCCGAGCGGGCCGCGCTCCGTGCAGTCGCAGCGGGGTGTCGACCGATGAGCGGCGAGCAGTACGCGCACTGCCTGGACTGCCCCGCGACGTTCGCGGACCGGGCCGAGATGAACGCGCACCTCTCATCCACGTTCGGTGACGGCCCGTCGTCACACAGGGCTCGGGTCGACAACCCGACCGA